>CAZVEL010000131.1:0-6502 GCA_964626305.1 uncultured Treponema sp.
GAATGGAAAGAACCAGAGGAAGCGTGGCATCTCCCGCGCTTATGGCGAAGGCGAACCCCGCACCGGAGAGTATGCCCCGCCGGGCGAGCGGGATGAGTACCCGAAAAGGGACATCCAGTGCGCGGGGAGAAAGAAGGAGTGCCGCACGCGGAATTTCTGCTGGAATACGGTCCAGAGAAGCCCGTATCTGTGTCCAGGCAAAGGGCCAGGATACTGCAGCCTGCGCGACAACAAGAACGACAACACTTCCTCTCGGTACAAGAAGCGTCCAGCCGAATCCAAGTACTACCGAAGAAACCGCAAGCGGTAACAGCGGGAAGGCCCGCATGAAGGCACTTTCAGTCCCCCGTTTTTCCTGGTACAGGGCAAATGTCAGAGCCGTGGCAGTTGAAAGGAACGCAGTGGCAGCACCAACAGCAAGAGTGGAAAACAAGGCCGGAATAAATGACGGTGAAGAAAAGAACGAAAACCATCCGGAAAAACCTGCCCGTACGTGCCCCGTGTATTGTCCACCGGAAGAAACCATTACCGAACGAGCGGCAATCATGAGGAGCGGCCCGAGAAAAAAAACCAGCAGCAAGGCAAGATAGCCTACGCCAGGAACAATCTCACCAGGGCCGGATAACCTTCGCCGTTGTCTGATAACAGATAATCCGCGTGTTCGGGTAAAATATCGCTGTAAAAAGACATACAGAAAAACAAATCCCGCGGCACACAGTGTTTCCACAACCGCGATGAGGGCAGCACCTCGCAGATCAAGCACATTCCGCGCCGCCTGGTAGAGTTCCACCTCCAGGGTCGTTCCCCCAACCTTCCCGAAAAGGAGGACAATGACAAAACTGAAAAAACAGTAAAGAAATACCAACAAGGCCGACGACAAAAGAGGTCCGGCCAAAGCGGGCAAAATGATTGTCCTGAAAACACGGATTTTGCCGGTACCAAGCAGAATCGCCGCTTCTTCACGGTCGGCGGGAAGCCGCTCCCAGGCTCGCGAAACGGTACGGAGAACTATCGGGAAATTATACAGGCCATGGGCAAGAACCACACCGGCAAGAGAATAGAGAAACTGAACCGGCGGGGTATCCAGTGAAAAAACTGACATAAGCACCGAATTCATCAGGCCGTTACGGCCATAAAAAAGAACAAAGGAAAGTGCTATAACAACCGGCGGAACGCAGAGCGGTACACCGGAGAGGGAAAGAAGCAGTCGCCTGCCGGGAAAACTCCTCCGCGCGGCAAGAAATGCCCCGGGAAGACCAACCAGAACAGCCAGAACTGCTGAAAGCAGCGCTTGCAGCACAGTGAAGCGAAGCGCGGGAAAGATTCGGGAAACGAAAAATGAACCGGTTTCCTGCGCGCCCGGCGCCAATGGCACGAACAGCATCGTGCCTGCAGCAAGCGGCGGTAAAACAGCCGCAAGGGCAACCAGGACAAGAGCCATGACCCCGGTCGCCGCAGCGAGGCGCACGAAAACAGGGCGCATCAGCGTGACAGAATGTCCAGAACCCGGTCAATACCGGCCCGGATACCGCCTTCAGGAAGCGCAAGAACAGTTTTTACGGCGGGAGCAGCGGAAAAAGATTCGGGCAGGACTAGCGAGGGATCCACCGGGTACATCCACTGGGTAAGGGGAAGGACCTTCTGGGCTTCCCGGCTTACAAGAAAATCAATGAACGCCTGTGCGCCGTCCACATTCCCGGCGCCACGGACTACTCCGGCACCTTCAATCTGACGGATATGCCCCTCAGGGAAAACCAGCGCCTGAAAACGGGTCGTCTGCTCATATTCAAGATGATACGCCGGACTCGTGGTATAACTGATTACCAGCGGAGCCTCTCCCGCAACAAAAAGACCGTATCCCGCATCCCAGCCGGGAGCAAGGGTAAGGATACCCGGCTTGAGCCGTTCCCAGTACTCTGCATAGCGGTCACCATAGACCGCCATGGTCCAGGCAAGAAACCCGGCTCCGGGAGTACTCATTCTGGGATCCATCAATATGATTTTTCCCCGATACCGTTCGGCGGTCAGATCCTCGAGAGAGGAAGGAGGCGTTATGCCCGATTCTGTATCATAAATCATGCAAAAAACACCCCAGTCATAGGGCGTCAAGAGCCAGTCCTCCGAAAGAATCAGCTCACGCGGAATGCGCTCTTCAGCATCTGTCGGTCGGTAGGAAGCAAGAATATCCGCTTCCCGGGCCTGTGCAAGAAGTGTGTTGTCAATTCCCAAAAGAACATCTGCACGTGGCTGCTTCTTCTCACGGACCGCCCGGGAAAGAACTTCCGCCGCATCGCCACAGGACACAAGCGTGAGCGTATACCCGGTTTTTTCCTCAAAAAGACGTTTCAATTCAGGGCCCGGCCCCCATTCAGAGACAAAGGAGTCGTAGGCATACACGACAACCTCACCGCTGCGATTTGTTTCTTCAGCACTGCCGAGTGCATGAACATGTACGAGACTTGTGAGAATCAAAATGGAAAGGACTATGCAAAGACGAGTTTTCATCGCTCCCTCCGCCGGTATTATCCGGATACAGGTTGGAGAGCCATACCGGCTCCCGCGTAAGGGTGTAATCTCAGCCGGACACCTCAACAGCAACCGACACCCCTGGCAGGAACATACTACCCCGAATGGCTGTTTAGCTCAAGAGACAAAAAACCCGCAGGGAAAATCCCCGCGGGTTTATCAAATGAAACGATTATTACCGCGCATGACTCCGTGAAGAATCCGGTTTCAAACGGATTCTTCCAGCGATTGACTGAAGGTCAATCGCCGCGTGCTTAGCGAGCATACTCTACAATACGTGTTTCCCGGATCAGGGTAACACGGATGCGCCCCGGATACCGCAGATCATTTTCTATGCGCTTTGCTATTTCCCGTCCGAGGTTCTTGACCTCGGGATCAGGAATTTTCTCGTTGTTTATAATTACACGAAGTTCGCGTCCGGCCTGTATGGCATACGCCTTTTCAACACCGGCGAAACTTTCGGCAATGGCCTCGAGATTCTCAAGCCGTTTTACGTAGTTGTCTATCGTCTCCCGGCGGGCTCCCGGCCGTGCGGCGGAAATGGCGTCCGCAATCTGCACCAGTACCGACTCGATGCACGAAGGCTCAATATCATTATGATGCGAACCAATCCCGTTAATAACCCGGGGATCCTCGTTCATCTTGCGCGCAAGATCCATTCCCACTTCGGCGTGGTTCTGGTCGGAATCATTCTCCGCGCCCTTTCCAATATCATGAAGCAGGGCTGAACGCTTTGCGAGCTCCCGGTTCGCGCCAATTTCGGCGGCTAGCATGCCGGCAATCATGGCCACTTCCTTTGAGTGATTTAGCACGTTCTGCCCGTAACTCGTCCGGAAATAGAGCCGGCCAAGTGCGCGCACACCGTCCTGACTCATGTTGTGAATACCGAGATCAAAGAGGACTTTCTCCCCTTCTTCGTAAATCTTCTGGGAAATTTCACGGGTTACCTTCTGCACGACTTCTTCGATTCGGGCCGGATGAATCCGCCCGTCGAGAATGAGTCGCTCGAGGGCCACCTTGGCAATTTCCTTGCGGACCGGATCAAAACAGGAGATGACAACCGCTTCCGGTGTATCATCAATGATGACATCAACCCCGGTAAGCGTTTCAAGGGTACGTATGTTCCGTCCTTCGCGGCCGATAATGCGGCCCTTCATCTCGTCGGTGGGAAGACTGACGGTAGCAACAGTAATGTCTCCGGTAGTTTCGGTCGCAATGCGCTGAATGGTGGTAACGAGGATTTCACGGGCTTTCTTTTCCGATGCAACCTGGGCTTCCTGCTCAATCTTGTTAAGCAATACCTGGGCATCGTGTTTTGCCTCGTTTTCGAGATCCTTGATTATCAAACTCTTAGCTTCGTCCGTTGTCAGTCCGGAAATACGTTCTAATTCCTGTCGGTAGCGTTCTTCCTCGTCAAGAAGGAACTTTTCCCGATCAACAAGAGCTTGTCCCTGCTCGGCAAGGCGCTCTTCCTGCTTATTCATAGTATCGCTGCGCTTGTCGAGAGATTCCTCTTTAAGCGTCAGCCGCCGTTCATATCGCTGGAGCTCATTTCTGCGCTCACGATTTTCCCGCTCCTGCTGGTTTCTTTCCCGAATAAGCTGTTCTTTAGCCTCTAGAAGAATTTCCTTCTTTTGAGCTTCTGCTTCTTTTATGGCATCCTGTATTACACGTTCCGCTCTCTGTTCAGATGCAGATAGTTGAAATCTGGCATACAGCCAGCGAATAGTCCATCCTAGAAATAAACCAACAGCAGGCAGGATCACATACAATAAATCCATATGCATGCTCCTTCCAAATAGATGCTGTCACTGTACATAGTATCGGGGAAGGTAGCGGATGTCAAGAAAAAACAATTCTACGAATATGGTAGAAACTTGTAACGAGACGGTGTTTTATTCATTGAACCCCGGCCAATAATGGCATACAATAACCATGAAATGAAGCGGCTTCTCATGGTGTTAACAGTAGTATGTATTCTCTTTTCGGCAGCAACAATTTCCTGTTCTATGGATATTGGTCTATATGGGGAAAACGTACGCTCGCCGGTTGTGGGCACCCTGTATATTCCCCTGCCCGAAACAGTTCCCTATGATTTTCAGACAGCAGGACTGGGGGGTGATGTACAGATACTGATCGGGAACCACAGGGAACTGATGAACCCTTCCCTCATTGAGTATGACCACTCCTTGCACCGGCTGAAAGTTCCGCTCGACATGACGGTCAGTTTTGAAGGTGTTGCGGTTATAATCTGTGTCTCCCGCCTTACCTACACGCCGCCGGCTCCCGAAGAAGAAGATCAAACAGGCGAAGAAAACCCCGAAGAAGCCGGCACCGATGATCCGGACCCGGCTGACCAGGAAGACGGGATCACCACGGACGAAGACACTCCGGAGCCGACGCCCATCCCGTATGCCGGGTACTTGATAACCAGCCTTACGAAAGACCGTATCAACTGGATAAATGATACCGATCACGACAACCAGCTTTCTTTTGATGAAGGGGAAACCACGCCGCTCCTTCCGGCAGTACATTTTTACACCGATTACATGGAAACAGAGCCGGTTCAGGTGGAAAACAAACCGGTCATAGAGCGTTTTAATTCCACCCCGCAGATTTCCACCACGAATCTTTCAATCAGCCTTTCGGGAGCGGTTTCATCTCTCGACTGGGGACTGGTCTACGTACGGATCAACAACCAGTACCGGTGGATAGAAGCTCTCCAGGATCCTTTCGAACCGGATCGTGTGAGTTTCCCTGAATCTGACGAGGATCCATTCAGGATAACACTGAATCCCGGACAAAACGAAATACAACTTTTTGCGGTAAATTCGCACGGGGTTACCCTGTCCGACGTCATCCGGGTTGACTGTAATCCACCTCTGCACGAGGAAATGGAAAACATTCTTGTTACCCTCACCTGGGACACCGTTGCCGACCTGGACCTGCATACCTGGTATTATGTACCCGAAGAAGAAGAATTCATCTGGCATAATTCCTATGCAAACCCGGAAGCTCCGGATTCAGACGATATCAAGAACCTGGATGCCGACACCCAGAAGGGATTCGGCCCTGAACATTTCACTCTGCTCGGAGCCCCGGACGGGTATTACATCCTCGCAGTGAATGCCTACAGTCTCGGTGGTCTTCCCGCGGCAAACGCCTTTGTATCCATCGAGACAAACCACTGGCTCCATTCACTCGGACCGTTCAGAATTACAGAGGAAAACGCGGATGACTATCCCGTAAACGGCGACAATGCCTGGGCTCGCGTAGCCGACATACGGATTATGGAAGGCGTTGCAGAAATTCTGAAGCCGGACATGAATCTGAACCCGCCAAATATGTTTGCTCCCCAGCTCTCCCTGACCGCTCCTGTCCGCAGCATCAAGCACGCACTAAAAAACCATTGATCGTTACATTCTGAATTGTTCGCCCAGATACACCTGCCGTGCTATGTCGGATTTGAGAATAACATCGCGGGAGCCTTCTTCCACGATCTCACCCTTATTGATAATGCAGGCGCGGTCAGTAATCTCGAGCGTATCGCGGACATTGTGATCGGTAATGAGAATTCCTATACCCTGATCAGCAAGATGGCGGATAATAACCTTGATGTCATGCACGGCAATGGGGTCAATGCCGGCAAAGGGTTCATCGAGCAGCAGAAACCGCGGTTCAATGGCCAAGGAACGGGCGATCTCGGTTCTCCGGCGTTCTCCACCTGAAAGGGTATAGGCCGGCTGTTTGCGGTTGTCGATAATACCGAATTCATCAAGGAGAAATTCCAGTCGCTCATGCTTTTCTTCAACAGTCAGATCTTTGCGTGTTTCCAGGATTGCCCAGATATTATTTTCCACAGACAGTTTTCTGAACGCAGAGGCCTCCTGCGGCAGGTACGAAAGCCCGGCACGCGCCCGTTTGTACATGGGAAGCCCTATCAGGGGCAACTCGTTGAGATAGATTCCACCGCTGT
>CAZVEL010000132.1:0-7067 GCA_964626305.1 uncultured Treponema sp.
CTTGAACACCGCGACGGTTCGGTCGTGGTTTCCACGGCGGATCTCATGAATCCCGAAACGCCGGGCGCGCTTCTTGACGCCGCGCTCGGCTCGTTCGGCCGTGTGGACTATCTCTTCGTGAACGCCGGGACTATCGAGTCCGCGTCCATCGAGGACATCGATATTGAAAGGATGTGTGCCATGATGCGTCTCAAAGTGGAGTCGTCGTTCCGCCTCATCTACACGTTTTTAAAACACATGAAGAAGACCGGAAGCGGCCATGTATTCATTACGTCAAGCGTGCTCGGCACCAAGACCCGGGAAAACTCCGGGGCCTACGCCGCGGCGAACCACGCGCTTGAGGCGCTTGCCGAATCGCTCCGTATGGAGCTTTCCGAAACTGATATCCAGATAACCTGCATCGAACCCGGTCTCGTGCGCACGAACCTCCACCGCGACTGGCCGGTGCATCCGCAGGAACTCCTGCACATCAGCGACGCGCTTCTCCCGGAAGACATCGCCGACGCGGTCATGGAGGTGATCAACAAAAAGGACTACATCCGGATTCCCCGGCTCATGATTCTTCCCAAGGGGCACCGGATTTGATGAGCGGGTGATGAACCAGCATGTGCATGGGATATACAATGTATACTTGTAAGAAGTATATACAAGGTATATATTATTTGTAGAGGTGTACTTATGCAAACAGTAGTTCAAAAATGGGGTAACAGTCTCGGAATCAGGATTCCCGCTGTATACGCCCGTGAATTTGATTTGAGAAATGGCAGTGCGGTGGATATCATTGAGAGCGATGGTAGTTTGGTCATAGTTCCTCGAAAACAAACCCTCGAAGATTTATTGACGCAAGTGACAGAAGAAAACATTCATTCTTCTGTTGAGTCCGGTGTATCGCTCGGGAAAGAAGAATGGTAAGGCCGTATATTCCGAACAGGGGTGATATTGTCTGGCTTGACTTTACGCCCCAGTCAGGGCATGAACAACGCGGGAGACGACCTGCGCTGGTTGTATCAAAGAAAGAATATAATCAGAAGATCGGATTGGCATTGTTTTGTCCGATAACCAGTAAAGTAAAAGGGTACCCGTTTGAAGTACGCATTGCGGGGAAAACGATTACCGGTTGTGTATTGAGTGATCAGGTAAAAAGCCTGGATTGGACGGTTCGCAATGTGGAGTACATCGAGAATTCGGCTTCGGATGTAATTGATGACGTAATCGAGCGAATAGAAGTGATGATCAAGTAACTTGTATGGAGAAAAGCATGAAAAAGATAATCGCAACTGTTGGTGTTTTAACCCTTCTTGCGCTTTTCGGAGCCTGCTCGAAAGACGTTGATCGTGCGTACTGGCCGACTGAAGAATGGCAACAGGCAACCCCGGAGAGCGTCGGATTCAGTTCGGAAAAGCTGCTCGAGGCGATTTCGTCCCGAAACTTTGACGCGATGGGTCTTCATTCGCTTCTTGTTATCAAGGACGGCTATGTCATTCTTGAGGCCTACCGGTACCCGTACGAACCGGAACGATACGGGAATAAGAGGAGGGATTGAATGGAATTGGTGTCTGATAAATTTATTGATTTTGTTCCGCTCGGAATAGTTCTTTTTTTCTCTTTTCTTGTGCTGGGTTTTTTACATTTTATTCTTCTCGGGCGGCATAAGGAACTTGGTAATGAGCGGAAGTTTCCCCGGCAGATCATTATTTCTTCGTTCGGTATCGTGGCCATCATCTTCATCATTTTTGTGCTGCCCATTGCGGATAGTTCAAGAAACCAGCTTATGGGTCTCATCGGTATTCTTCTTTCGGGAATTATCGCGTTTTCGTCAACAACAATTGTGTCAAATCTGATGGCCGGAATTCTGCTTCGGATAACGAAGCCTTTCCGCACCGGTGATTTTATCCGAGTCGGGGAGGATTTCGGGAGGGTGACTGAGCGAGGTCTTTTTGACACAGAAATACAAACAGAAATGCGTGAACTCATCGCGTTCCCCAATTCCTATCTTATTAGTAATCCGGTGGTAACGATAAGATCCTCGGGGACCATTGTCAGTGTATCGCTGTCACTCGGATACGATGTTCATAATGCGCAGGTTGATTCTTTGCTTATCAAGGCCGCGGAAGCTACGGGTCTGGAAGATCCCTTTGTGCATATTCTTGAGCTGGGAAATTACTCCGTAACCTACCGTATCTCCGGTCTTCTCAAGGAGATAAAGAAACTGATATCGGTACGGTCGTCCCTGTACCGGACGGTTCTGGATACGCTTCATGGGGAAGGCGTGGAAATCATGTCTCCGGTAATCCAGAATCAGCGTCGCGTTCCGGAAGAAAAGTTGTTTATACCGAAATCCGCTGTTATTACGCCTGCTGAAGCTACGGCGGACGAGGGAAAAGCGGAGTCAATAGTATTTGACAAGGCGGAAGAAGCAGAACGCACGGAAAATGAGAGGAATGAACTGGTACAGAAAATTTCGGATATTGAAGAGCAACTCAAAACCGCAGATGAGACTTCGCGCGATCGGCTCAAGGCTGAACTTGAATCGTGCCGGGTAAAGCAAAAAGAACTTGAAAGCACCGAAGAATAATAGTTCCAACAATTTTGGCAGCAGTCCCGGCGGTATGCTATTATTAGGGTATGCACAAACCTGACGCAGTCATTGCCGGGCACATTTGCCTGGATATCACTCCAAAATTTCCCGAGTCGCCGGGGAGTTCAACTAGCGCGAAGAGCCCGCACCCTGCATCGATGTTGATCCCCGGAACCCTTGTTACCGTGGACGGTGTCGACATTCATCCCGGCGGCGTTGTGGCCAACACGGGTCTCGCCATGCAGTATTTCGGAAACGACGTAAGCCTCATGGGGAAGATCGGCACTGATGTATTCGGCACCATGCTCCTCGATTTGTTGAATCAGTGGGGAACCGGAAACGGCATGATCGTATCGGAAACCGCGAGCACCTCATATTCCATCGTCCTCGCCCTTCCGGGGCAGGACCGGATCTTTCTTCATGACCCGGGAGCCAATCATACCTTTACGGGCGATGATGTGGACTATCGCCTGATCGGTGAGTCCCGTCTTTTTCATTTCGGGTATCCCCCCCAGATGCGGCGCATGTATGAGCGGGACGGTGAAGAACTGGTGCGCTTGTTCAAAAATGTTGACGAACTCGGTGTGCTCACGAGTCTCGATCTTGCTGCGGTGGACGATCGTTCTCCGGCGGCCGCTGCAGACTGGGAGTTGATACTGTCACGTGTGCTTCCCCATGTCGATTTTTTTCTGCCGAGTTACGAAGAACTTGCCTGGATGCTCGACAGAGAAGCTCTCGGGAGGCTTCGCGCAGCGGCGGCTTCCGACGATCCGCTTGAAACGCTCTCCATGGAGAGAGATGTGTGTCCACTCGCGGAAAAGGCGCTCTCGCTTGGTGCAAACGTAGTGGTCATAAAATGCGGGGCCAAGGGACTCTTCGGTAAAACCGCGGACGGCACGGGCTTTGACCGGCTTTGCGGAAAGGCGTCCGCAAAAAACATATCCGGTTTTAACGCCTGGCGGGGAGCAGAACAGGTACAGCACGCGATTCCTCCCCGGGTAATCCGTTCCGCGACCGGAGCGGGTGACACCTGCATTGCCGCGTTTCTAACTGCCCTGCTCCGCGGCTTCGAGTTTCCGCGTTCACTGGCGATTGCCGCGGCGGCCGGGTCAAGCTGTCTCGAATCCTGGGACGCACTCGGTGGGCTCCGGTCTTTTGATGATCTTTCCCGCGTGACCCTGGGAGACCCTCCCCGGTAGTGTGTATAAATATGTGAAAAATGCAGCGGGACGCGGTAACCAAGTTCTGCAGCGCGGATAATGCCATTTATACTTGGGGCATTGGAGGAAATTCATGCACAAGACACTGGTAATCATGGCCGCGGGCATGGGCAGTCGCTATGGCGGTCTCAAACAGATTGATGCGATGGGCCCGTCCGGTGAGATTCTTCTTGAATACTCCGTATTCGACGCGCTTCGTGTCGGATTCAATTCGGTCGTGTTCATCATATCCGACGCAATGCGTGACCAGTTCCCGAATGTCATCGGGGATCATCTTTCTTCCTGGGTCGATGTGAAGTACGTGGTTCAATCGCTTGATGATCTTCCTCCGGGATTTACGGTTCCTCCAGGACGGGTGAAACCCTGGGGTACGAGTCATGCCATTCTTACTGCTGCGAAAATTGTTGAAACTCCTTTTGCCGTGATAAACGCCGACGACTTTTACGGCCGTGAAGCTTTCTCCGTAATGTCGGACTTTCTTGATACTACGGATCCCGCCATGTTCGAGTCTGCCATGGTCGGTTATCGTATCGAAAATACACTTTCGGAGCATGGTGCGGTTACTCGTGGCATCTGCCGGACCCGAGACGGGTATCTCGAAAAGATTACTGAGATCCCGGACATAGGGTACTCGCCTGACGGATCGATCGTGTACCAAAGCGGTGGGGAATCCGGTATGCTTACTGGTCATGAATTGTGTTCAATGAATTTCTGGGGTTTTACTCCTCCCGTTTTTAATTTTCTGGAAAAGGATTTTGTACGATTTCTGGAAGAATACGGTTCGGAGATGAAGTCGGAATGGCTCATTCCGGTTACGGTGGACGACATGATCAGGTCGGGTGAAACACGGGTGCGTGTTCTAGAATCATCCGGGAGCTGGTTCGGAGTAACCTATCCTGATGACAAACCGAAAGTAACCGCGAAAATTCAGTCGCTGGTGGATCAGGATTGGTATCCGAGTCCTCTGTTTGGAGGCGGAAAATGAAACTGGACCAATTGTCGCGAAATCTCACTGTCCTGCACTGGAACCGGTGGGGAACCGAGCCGGCGGTGGTCTCGTATGCTCCCGGCCGGGCAGAAGTGCTGGGAAATCATACCGACTATAATCTGGGAACCGTTCTTTCCAACGCGGTGGATATGGGCCATTGTTTTGCTGTCTCGATGAATAACGGAGAGGGCCTTCGGCTCCTCGCCGGGGATCTTGGTGAAACAGTTTCCTTTACTCTCGATTCGGTGGGACCCGTTGCAGGTGCCCCCTGGGCATCGTATGTGAAGGGAGTATTCTACAATCTGGCGGAGCGTGGTATCCTGGTAGACAATCTTGACTGCAGTTTTCTCGGGAACATTCCGGTTGGTTCAGGATTGTCGAGTTCTGCGGCTCTGGAAGTGTCTGCGACTTTTGCCATTATGGAGTTGTATGATTCCTGGTTTGATCTCAAGGAAGCCGCAGCTCTTTGTCGGGACGCCGAAAGCCGGTTCGCCGGGTGCAACTGTGGCCTGCTCGATCAGTTTTCCAGCATTTTCGGCAAAAGCCACAGCCTCATTCATACTGATTTCCGCTCGCTCGAGGTAACGGATGTACCGCTCGCGGAGGATATCCGTTTTCTCATTGTTACGCCGGAAGTTACGCATCAGCTGTCGGATTCTCCCTACAACGAGCGCCGGGCAAGCTGCGAGCGCGCGGTACGGGAGCTATCCTCCGTTCTTCCAGAACCGGTTGTGTCGCTCCGGGATGTTTCACCTGCGGAGTTTGCCTTGCATCGCCGGAATCTTAACCCTGAGGCGGCACAACGGGCAGCCCACGTAATCGGTGAGATAGACCGGGTTGCCCGTGGGGTACGGGCCCTGCAGGAAGGGGATGTGAAGACTTTTGGCGAACTGATGTACCAGTCGCATGAGTCTTCGCGGACACTCTTCGAGAACTCGGCGGAAGAACTGGACCTTGCCGTTTCGGCGGCGCTGGATGCGGGAGCGCCGGGAGCTCGGCTTTCCGGTGGCGGATGGGGAGGAAGCCTCATTGTGCTTGTCCGGGAAGCAGAGCTAATCAGTCTTGAGCAGGAGATAACGGAACATTGTACGCGAAACGGTTTGACGGTCCGGATCAGGCCGGTTATTCCTTCGGACGGAGCCCGCATATTTCACGGTAAAAGACAGGCTTGAAATAAAGCTTGACAGGAGAGAATCGGCCTCTTCCAGGTTTCAGGCGAACTTGAAATTATTGAAGATGTTTTTTCCGGTAAAGGGTAGGTGTCTGTCCGGTGATTTTCTTAAAGGCAGAGTAGAAGGTGGAGGATGAATCATATCCGGCGTCGAAGGCAAGATTGAGAATAGGCTGATTGGGTTCTTCTATGAGACGGGTTTGTATTTCCTTTATCCGGTATTGGTTAATGTATTCACTGAAATTTTTCTGGCACTGTGCGTTAAGGATCTCGGAAAGTTGATGTGGTGAAATGCTGAGGTCCTGGGCAAGATTTGCCAGAGATAATTCTTCATCACGGTATATTTTGTCCGTCTCCATGAGTTTGGTCAACCGGCGGACAAGACTCTCTACATTGAGACCCCGGATGCAGGAATTCTCGTATTTAATCCGCTTAGCTTCTTCACGGAAGATCTGTAAATAAAAGGAATAGCGGTTGCTCAGAAGATAGAATCCAACAATAAGAATGGTTGAAAAGGATACAATTTCTTCCTTTGTGTTCATTTTCAGGTAGCGGTCTACGGTATCAATCCCATAGAGAATAAAGGCGCCAAGAATGAATACAAGACCGAACCGGATCGGTTTTCGTTTATCACGATTCATTGATCCGAGAATACGCATTGTACGTACCAGGACTATTGCGGCAAAGACCATGGTCCACATTACACAGATGTGGGATAACAATGGTACTATAGGTGGGGAGGGTTGTTGGGGAGATGAAAAGACAAAGACCGCTGCCAGCATGATTACCAAGGACACCGGAGCGGGAAGGAAGATGAGCTTTTGGTATGTGCTGTATATGAAGCGGGATTCAGTGAGCACGGAGAAAAAGAGCATGAAAAGCGGACCTACGAAAAAATAGGTTGCAATATTTGTTATGCGTAAAAGATGAAAAATGGGGGTTCCCCCATGAGGGATAGCAAAGCCTCTGAGAATGTTTGTGTAGGAAAAGCAGAGGAGAATGCTGGCAAGAATGTAATTGTTCAGCTGCTTTTTTTTTACGGACAGCTGACCGAAGGCAACAACCAAAGCAAAGAACCCTCCGAAGAAGGAAACCGCCGGCTGAATGGCC
>CAZVEL010000133.1:0-4772 GCA_964626305.1 uncultured Treponema sp.
ATAATATCGTCTGTTTCGGGCGGCAGGGTTGCCGGCTGGATAATGACCGGATCAATGGATGCGCGGTAGGCGATCATTGCGGTTAATCCGGCCGCACCGGCAATCATCAATAGAATAACCGCGGCGGCAATTATGCGTTTCCGCGGCAGGTGTCTGTTGCGGTTTCTGGATCCGCGCAATTCAATGGCGGTGGGTTGCAGTTCTGTCATGATATCAACTTCCTGTTGCGGTATTGAGGGCAATTTCCATCATCGCCTTGAAGGTACTCTGGCGTTCTTCTGCCGAGGTTGAGGTGCCCAGTGCTATATGATCGGATACCGTCAGTATGGCAAGAGCTTCCCGTTTGAAACGGGCAGCCAGAGTATACAGCTCGGCTGCCTCCATTTCGATGCCAAGTATGCCGTATTCGGCCCAAAGTTTCCAGACCTCGTCGTCGTCATAAAATATATCCGAGGAAACAACGGGACCGACCTGTGGTTCAATACCGAGAACTTTTGCCTGATCGTATGCGTTCTTGAGCAGATTAAAACTGGCCGCGGGTGCAAAATGGCGCCCGCCGAAGCGGTGTGTATTGATTGACGAATCGGTACAGGCACTTATGGCGAGAATGACGTCACGAAGTTTTGTTTCTTTTTGTACCGCGCCGGTGGTTCCAACCCGGATTGCTTTCTGAACACCGTAAAACCGGAATAATTCGTTTACATATATGGAAAGAGAGGGCTGGCCCATGCCGGTCCCCTGAACGGATACTTTTTTTCCATTATAGGTCCCGGTAAAACCGTACATGCCGCGGATTTCATTGTAGCACACAGGATTTTCCAGGAAGGTTTCTGCGATAAACTTTGCCCGGAGGGGATCTCCCGGCAGGAGAACGGCTTCGGCTATTTCACCGTTATTGGCACCGATATGGGTACTCATTGACAACTCCTTTCCCGATGATCAGGAATCTTAATACTAACAGGGAATTGCGGTTTTTGCAATTATGGCGCTATACTTGAAGGCATGAGTGCTATCGAATATCTGCCTACCGAATCATTTGGTTATGGCTTCATACCACCGGAGTACCTTCCCGACGGTAAAGATGAATATTATTTACGGGACGAACAGAGTAATGCAGCGTCTATACGCTGGCGGAATCTTGATGCCGGTGAAATTACCGTGCTGACCAGAAATGGTAATACCTGTACGAACTGGAACAATGTTCTCGTGGAAGACCCCTTTGATGTCTCTCTGATCAAAAACAGTCTTTTCGCCGGTCTGGTGCGCATCCGGTCTACCGAAGGGCAATATTTGCGGTTTCATGACTTCATGGTTCCCGCGGGTATTTCAAACAGCCGGATAATTTCCTGTGATATCGGGAAAGGCTGTGCCATTCACGACTGTTCAAATATTTCCCATTACATAATCGGTAATTCCGTTATCATGAGCCGGATTGACGAGATGTCCTGTACGAACCATGCGAAGTTCGGCGAAGGAGTTTTGAAAGACGGTGAGAGCGAAGACATTCGGGTATGGATTGATCCCATAAACGAAGCGGGAGGCCGGTCGGTACTTCCGTTCCGGGACATGATTTGTGCCGATGCTTATCTGTGGGCAATCTACCGGGATGATACAGAACTCATGGACCGGCTTATGGAGATAACCCAGAATCAGGTTGATTCACGTCGCGGGTATTACGGTGTTGTTGGTGACTCCTGCGTTATTAAAAGCAGCCAGGTAATTAAGGATACCTGGTTCGGCCCCCATTCCTATGTAAAAGGCGCGAACAAACTCAAGAATCTGACGATCAAGTCGAGCGAAAACGAAAAGACCCAGATCGGTGAAGGCGTTGAACTGGTTAACGGGATTATCGGTTATGGATGTCATGTCTTCTACGGGGTGAAAGCGGTCCGCTTTGTGCTGGGAAACAACTCGAATCTCAAGTACGGCGCCCGGCTCATTCATTCAATTCTCGGCGACAATTCGACTATTTCCTGCTGCGAAGTGCTCAACAACCTCGTTTTCCCCGCACATGAACAGCATCACAACAACTCGTTTTTGATTGCAACCCTCGTTATGGGGCAATCCAATATGGCTGCCGGTGCTACGGTGGGATCAAATCACAACAGCCGGGGAAATGACGGTGAGATCATGGCTGGCCGGGGTTTCTGGCCGGGGCTTTCAAGCACGCTCAAGCACAATTGCCGGTTTGCGAGCTATACCCTGCTGACCAAGGGAAGTTATCCTGCGGAAATGCACATAATGTTTCCCTTTTCAATGGTCCTGGAAGACCACAAGAATGAAGAGCTCCATGTTATGCCCGCCTATTACTGGCTGTACAACATGTATGCGCTGGAGCGGAACAGCTGGAAATACCGCACCAGGGATAAACGGAAAACCGTGGTCCAGCGTATTGAAACAAATCATCTTGCACCCGATACCGTACAGGAAATGATTCAGGCGCTTGACCTCCTCGAGCGCTGGACCGGGAAAGCCTGGTACATATCCCGGGAGGACAGTCACCCAATGCCTTCTCCGGAAGAAATCCCAGTAAAAGGGCGGTCGCTCATTACCAGGACACCTGAAACGGTATCCGGACTTTTTGTCCGGGGAGAAAACATGGAGCGCTCAAAACGGCCGGTAAAAATTCTCAAGGTGGTGGAATCATGGAAAGCGTATCGGAGCATGCTCCACTACTACGGAGTTAAAACCATAGTTGAGTACCTTTCCGGACATGGAATACACTTTGATTATTTTGCGGCACAGGTTCCCGGGGAGGTTCCTTTCAGCTGGGTCAACCTGGGGGGACAGCTTGTTCCCGAATCGCGGGTTGAGGGACTCCGCGCTTCCATCCGGAACGGTCTTTTCAACAGCTGGGCCGAAATTCACGAGTACTATGAAACAGTGGCAAACGCCTATCCCCGTGACCGCGCTGAACACGCGTACGCAGTACTCCGCTACCTTACCGGTGAACAGACGATATCCGGCGAGCAGTGGAACGTACTCCTTGATGAAGCCATCGAAATAAGAAAATACATCGAAGAACAGGTTTTTATAACGAAAGAGAAAGATTATCGAAATCCCTACCGCGAACTGACCTACCGTAATACTGAAGAGCGGGATGCAGTTCTCGGACGGGTAGAGGATAATTCATTTGTACAGATTGCAAAGAAGGAAACAGAAGAGTTTCTTGCAATCATTGAAAAAGTGAGGGCCTGATGGCAATACTTATAAAAAACGACGACTTTCTCCTCAAACTGGAACGGCCGGGTGAACGGTACACCGGAAGCCGTTTTGACTGGAATGGACTGGTCTCATCGGTCCGGTTCCGGGATATTGAACTGCTTGGACAGGAAAAACCCTGGTTTCAGCGGAATCCCTCCCGTTTTGGTCGTGGTCTCCATAATGAATTCGGCATAAAACAGGCGGTTGGATATCAGGACTGCCATGCGGGGGAATGGTTTCCCAAAATCGGAACCGGCTGGCTTAAAAAGGATGAAAACCCCTATTTCTTTTACAATGACTACGAACTGGATCCCCTGTCCTTTCAGGACAGTACCGATGGTCAGGATACCGTCATTTTTTCCTGCGACTCGGGAGAACGGAACGGATATGCCTACCGCTACACCAAACGCGTTACGCTTTCTGCTGACGGATTTACCATTACCTATACTCTGGAGAACACTGGTTCTAAGCGGATAGAAACCGACGAGTATGTGCATAACTTTCTTTCACTCGGAGGGAAACGCATGGGTCCCGGGTATACCCTGGAATTTCCCTGGAATATTGAAGAAGTGATTCTTGTTGAACAGGTTGATCCGGACAATATTCTAAAGCTTTCCGGTAACACAGTAACCTTTGCTGGCCGTGCCCGTAACCAGTTCTATCTTGGCGGTCTGACCGGAGGTGAAACTGCTGTAGATGGTGTTGCTGCGCAATGGCGTCTTGAAAACTCGGGCCTCTTTATTGCGGAAACAGGAAATTTTACCCCGGATGCGGTTCATCTGTGGGGTTGGAAACATGTAATCAGTCCGGAAGTGTTTTTCGCATTCTCCCTTGAGCCGGGTGAAAGTGTCTCTTGGGAGCGGGTGTACACGGCAGGTTTTGCAACCTCTTCGATTTAAGTCGCCTGGCACGGATTTGTACCGGAATTTTTTCAACAATTTGGGTAGAAGTACATTCCCCAACATTTTGGGCAGCGGTCAGCCTGCCACTCTCGGAACCCGCTTTCCGATACCACAGGTAATCTCGTAAGGAATTGTTTCCAGAATTTTCGCGAGGTCTTCGGCCGAAACCGGATTCGGCTCGGGGCCAAAAACTGATACTTCCGTACCCACCGGGATATTCGTTTCGGGACCAAGGTCGATCATGCACAGATCCATGCAGATTCTGCCTACGACCGGAAAAGATTTTCCGTCAATCCAGACCGTCAGTCCGGGAGAGAGTTTCCGGGGCAGACCGTCGGCGTAGCCGGCGGGAATTACTGCTATCTCCGTGTCCCGGTCTGCTTTCCATGCTCGTCCGTACGATACGCTTTCTCCCGCCTTGATGGTATGCTTTTCTATAATTCCTGTTCTCAGTTCCATAACCGGTTTGAGCGGGATGATCCCGTTAAGACGTTCGTCGGGGGCATATCCGTAACAGATGATTCCTGGCCGTACCATGTCGTAGTACGCGCGGGGATGGAGCAGAATCCCACCTGAATTGGCGGCATGAACCAGTCCGGGGTGTATCCCGCGATCGTGGATTCGGGAAAGGGCATAGTCGAAGCGGTTAAGCTGTTCTTCGGTGTA
>CAZVEL010000134.1:0-2100 GCA_964626305.1 uncultured Treponema sp.
TTCTCAGCACATTCGGTATTTCCGTACTTGCATGGACGAGCGAAGCCGCGGGCATCATATGTGAAACCTTCGACGAAAATGAGATAGATAAAAACCAGATGCGTGCCTGCGACAGTAATGCCGCGGCGAAAATACTGCAACGGATTATTGAGCTTAAAGCATCCGGTGACAGTGCCGGAGGGATCATTTCCTGTCGGGTTACCGGCCTCCCTCCCGGACTCGGCGAACCGGTTTTCAACAAGTTCGACGCCCGCATTGCCCAGGCGGTTCTTTCGGTGGGTGCCATAAAAGGTATCGAGTTCGGGGCCGGTTTTGATGCGGCCCGAATGGCAGGCAGTGAAAACAACGACCCCATGCGACGGAATCCGGAAACGAATGATACAGAATTTGTTACCAATAATGCCGGCGGCGTGCTCGGCGGACTTTCCACCGGCGCGGATCTTTTCTTCCGTGCCGCGGTTAAACCGGTATCTTCGATCAGCAGGGAACAGAAAACGGTAGACACCGACGGAAACGACTGTACCATTTTGGTACACGGCCGCCACGATGTATGCCTCTGTCCCCGCATTGTTCCGGTCATCGAAGCAATGACGGCCCTTACCATTGTCGATCTGTATCTCTGCGACCGGGCAGGCAAGCTCGGTTAGCACCCATTTTGCTTTGCGCTTTTGCGTTGCCCGTGGTATGCTGATCCTATGAAAATCAGCGAAGTAGTTACTGCACTGGAAGCCACGATTGTGGAACCAACCGCCCGGGATGATGTTGAAATCATTTCTGCCTGTGGCGCGGATCTCATGAGCGACGTTATGGCCTTTGTAAAGGACCGCGTACTCCTTTTGACCGGACTCATCAATGTACAGGTTATCCGCACCGCAATTCTCATGGATATTGAAGCGATCTGTTTTGTCCGCGGGAAAAGCCCGAACCAGGATATGATCGACATGGCAAAGGAGAACGGTATTGTTCTCCTTAAGACCCGACTCCCCCTCTTTCTTGCCTGCGGCAAGCTGTACAGCGCCGGCGTATGCCAGGGCGGCGTACGGGAAATAGACTGATCCGGAGCCGGTAATGGAATACCATTATGTGGTGAGCGGAGAGGATTTTTCCCTGGCAGGCAATGCATCTTCGGAAATGAAAAAGACACTCAAACGTCTCGGCCTTCCACCGGTGATCATTAAAAAGACTGCGGTTGCCATGTATGAAGCGGAAATGAACATGGTTGTGCATGCCGGTGGCGGCGAAGCCAACATCTCCATTGAAAACAACTGTATAACCATCGTCATGCGGGATACGGGGCCGGGTATTGCCGACATTGAGCTTGCCATGCAAAATGGGTATTCAACGGCACCTGAAAATATACAGCAGCTCGGGTTCGGTGCCGGAATGGGCTTGCCAAACATGAAACAAAACAGCGATGAACTCCATATTGACTCCACACCCGGAGAAGGAACAACGGTAACCATGATAATACGTATTCCGGAGGCGCAGGCTTGACCGAACCCCGCTATCATTCGGTTATTCTCGATGAGGAAGCCTGCAAGGGATGCACGGTTTGTGTAACCACCTGCCCGGTTGAAGCAATCCGCGTACGGAACGGTAAAGCACGCATCATGGGAGAACGGTGTATCGATTGTGGTGAATGTATCCGCCGTTGTCCCCATCATGCCAAACAGGCACTTACCGCGGATTTCATTCATTTCATGAACACCGCACCGGAAAGCGGTTTTGACTATCGTATTGCCCTTCCGGCGCCATCGCTCTATGGCCAGTTCCCGGCACAATTCACGGTTCCGTCCATACATACCGCACTCCGGAGTCTCGGTTTTAACGCAGTGTATCCGGTGTCCGCAGTAACCACGGCAATCTCGGCAGCAACCCGCAACTTTCTTGACCGTGATCTTTATCCGGACTTACCCCGTCCGCTCATTTCCTCAAGCTGCCCGACCATTATCAAGTTTATTCAGATACGCTTTCCTTCACTCCTTGATCACCTTGTTCCGGTAATCGCTCCCATGGAGCTTGCCGCGCGGCTCGCCAAGCTGGCCGTAAAGGAAAAATACGGCAGCAATGCCACGATAGGCTGTTATTTTATTTCTCCCT
>CAZVEL010000135.1:0-4596 GCA_964626305.1 uncultured Treponema sp.
GATGCGGAATCACCATCTACCGGAGTGTATGATTGTTCAAAGCAGATGCTTGCCGAGAGAAAAAGAGGAATATCCTGCGCATAATTCCTGTGCAGGAGGCCCTGAATTATCAGATGCGCCTTGTCGTATATTTCTCCTGAAAGGCCCGACTCCCGTTCAATGTTAATTATGCCTTTGTCTCCGGGGGCGGCTTGTGCGGTTACGGCAACCGGAGTACCGAACGAATGGTACCCGCGATCCATGACCGCCAGACCGTGAACCTTGCCGATTGCGGATCCTGTCACATCGAGAACAATCTCCCGGGATTTGACCATCTCCGTATATTTCTCTTCGGGAAGTTTTTGAAGGTACCGCCGGTGCTCGATTGCTTTTGACACAACTTCTCCGGTAATAACCGGGCTCATCTGTTTCCGTGCCTGATAGTCGGCTTCGTGGATCAGGTCCGATACAAGAATAAAACGGGTTGTGAGCATGGTCCGGTATTCGGAAACTCTGGAGGCGTAGGTGAGTATCTGTGAAAGACCGGAGTCGTCTATCGGTAATAATCCGGCGGTTTTGACGGTGTCGGTTACAAAGGAGATCACTTGGGCCATGTTTTCGTCGCTTGCGGGCATGACTGAATCAAACTCGGCGCAAATCTTGAAGAGCTTCTGAAAGTCCGGATCCTCTTGATAGAGGATGTCATAAGAATAGGATCCTCCGATAATGACAACCTTGAGTTTTACCGGAAGGGGTTGGGGTTTGAGAAGACTCGGAAGATGATTTCCGGATGGAGGGGTCTGGATTTCGGTTATGCCCGATTGGAGCACCCGCTTCAGATAGGGCCATGCGCCGTCTTCCATCAGCAGGTCCTGGAGGCGAAGAATCAGGAATCCGCCGGCGGCGCGGTGAACTGCTCCCGGCCGTATGCGTAAATGGCCATTAAGTGTGGAATCTTCATTTCCTCCGGAGGGTTCAATGCTGCCGAAAAGATTGGCGAAGGTGGGAACCGCTTCCTGTATAACAGGGTTTGACTCTTCGTTGTGTTCGCACAGGAGGTTGGCAGCATACCTTCCGAAGAAGGCGCGTTTGTGGGCCGAGGATTTAAACGTTTCTGAAAAGAGGTGGTTGTTGGACAGCAAGTCGTCACGGAGGGCCTGGAGAAAATCCAGCGCGGGCTGGTTTTCCGGTTTCTTGCTGAACAGCGTCCTCAGAACAGCAAGTTCGTTGTCGATTACGGGCTCGGCGGATTTTGACCGGAGCGTCCGGATTTTCTTTTCGGTCTCCCGCCTTTTTTCCCGTAAAAGGGAGAAAAGGTCGGACATGCGGTCAAGACAGCGATAGTACTGTTCCCGGATGCTGTTAAGCCGTTCTACGGGAAATTTTCCGCTAGCGGTACGTTTTTGGAGTTCTTCGAGGGGTACCGGTTTTCCTCGTAATACGGGTATCAGATCCATGGAGCGGGCTTCATCGTCATGTATTTGTATGAGAGAAAAGCCTTCCATGGCCATTTGCATTTCGAATTCAGAAAGAAGCAGATTTTCTTCGGCTTCGGCTTCAGAGGTAATCTTCTTGCTGGCTGCGGCAAATACTTCAGATTTTGCTATATGAACCGCCTGTTTCCGGATTGATTCGATGGCTGTTTTTAGTGTGTCGCGGAAATATACGCCTCCTCCCGGGGGAAAGAAAAGGGCTTTCGGTTCGAGCTGGTTCCGGAAATTGCACACGTAGGCAATATCTTGTAGATCATCGGGATTTGCTTTATAGTTTTTCAACAGAGTTGTAAGGACGGTTCGCCGTCCGGTTCCGGATGTGCCCATTATGAAAATGTTGTATCCGTCAGCCCGGATACCAAGGCCCAGTTCCAGGGCGCTTATGGCCCGGTCCTGTCCAATAATCGGATTTTCGGTGCCGTTTAGTCTGAGCCTGCGTACTGTTTCCTCCGGTATGGAAAACCGGATTTGTTGAGGCGTACATTCGAGTGTTTGCATCATCCGCTCCTTGTGTGTATACCACAGTATACCGCATATCCGGCAGAGAGGGTTACATGTCTGATTTTTTTATTGGTGAACTGCTGGTTTTGCTCCTCCTTGTTCCGGTGTCGCTCCGTCCGTTCGTGCGATCACTCCAGTCTGTCAGGGGTATTGTTTTCCTTCCATTGATATCCATGGTTCTTTCACTCCTCATTATTGCGGGGAGTGGTTTTCCGATATCACTGGTCCCTGTTTTTTTTGTAGTGTTTGTATTGTTTCTTGGAGGGCTCGCCCGCATGACCCGGGCATTACGTGGTCTTGCGACTGACTGGTATTCTCTTCCCTCCCGTATTGTATATCTGGTTCTTTTTCCTGTATTTCTTGGTTCTGTTGTTGCGGCGTTTTATTTCGCGCCGGAAAATGGGTATATCGGGTCTGTTCCGGTGAACAAGCAGATAACGCGGGAAGACGCTGCGGCGGGGGTGCAGGCAGTTCGTCATGAATGGACTTCTCCCGCCGGCACGGCTTCTTCCGGTACGGTTGTTTTCTTTGGTGATGTTTCAACCGGTGCCGAGGGCAGAGGAACCCTCGCCGCCGTTTTGGCGGAACACGGGCATGTTTTTCGTGCGGATGATTACCGGAGTTTCTACGCCTGGGACCATGCTTTTATGGCCTTTCCGTCGTTTCGTTTTACGGCGGTACGTCTTGGCAGAATCATTTCCGGCCGGGCCTTTGCAACTGATGATGTGGAGGTACACCGGCATGCCCAGCGGTCTGTCGCGAGAACCATGGCTGCTTTGCACGAAGATTCTCCGGATACGCCTCTTTTTATTGTAGCGGAAGGGAGTTCTTGTGTACCGGTTGCGGAATATCTTCATGTGTCTTCCTCCGATGTTCAGGGGTTTGTCTGTCTTGTTTCACCGGATAATATAGAAGCATTTTCCCGCTCGCTTGACACTATCGGTTTTGAAGGACAATACACAGTCGTTGATTCCGAGACGAGTATGATCCCCCGCTTTTCCGCGCATCTTCCGGTTTTGGTTCTTTCGGGAGCGCCAGGGACCATGATTGGTTATGGCGAGCTTGATGCGGATGATGTTCTTGCTGCCCTGTTGCTCGGAGGCAGCCGTGATACTGGAAGAAAGCGGGCGGAACGTCTTGCCCGCCGGATAGCGGACTGGTTCACCTGGAGGGTCCCTGGAGAGGAGGTTCAGCAATGACAACGAAAGATCTTGATGCATGGTTTTACACTGTTCTGGAGAGTGACCGCTTTGAAGCAGCCGATCCCTCGAAAAACGGTCTTCAGGTGGATAATGACGGAGCGGCTGTTTCGAAGGTTGCGTTTGCCGTTGATGCTTGTCTTGAGACTATTGAACGGGCGGCTTCTGCCGGAGCGGGCATGTTGGTCGTACATCATGGGCTTTTCTGGAAGGATCCTGAACGGGTTACCGGGCCGCATTACCACCGTATCAGGGCGCTGCTGGACGCCAATCTTGCGCTGTATGCCAGTCACCTGCCGCTTGA
Organism: uncultured Treponema sp.; assembly: GCA_964626305.1. Lineage (GTDB taxonomy): Bacteria > Spirochaetota > Spirochaetia > Treponematales > Treponemataceae > Teretinema. Next base: position 3,477 of record CAZVEL010000135.1, read on the forward strand.
TGCCCATGAAGAAGTGGGTAATAATACCGGTCTTGCCGACCGTGTCTCACTTGTAGATCGAAAGCCCTTTGGTTTTTGGCGGGGGATGATGATCGGTGTTTCAGGGCGGTTTGAAACACCGTGTACCCTTGATTCTCTGGTGACTCGTCTTTTCCCGGAAGATGCGCAGCCGCCGGTCATTCTTCCTTTTGGTCCCCAGGCAATCAGGACCGCGGCGATAGTTTCTGGCGGAGCTTCCGCGGAATTGTATCAGGCCATTGATGCCGGCTATGATTGTTTTATAACCGGAGAAATCGGGCATGAGGAATATCATCATGCCCGGGAAAACGGTATAACGGTTATTGCCGGTGGGCATTACCGTACAGAAACGGTCGGGGTGCAGCTTCTGGCCGCCCGGCTTGGACGTGAAACCGGACTGGATACCGTATTCATTGATGTGCCTACCAATTTGTAGGTGCAATTCATAGCAAGGAGTTTTAGTATGGAAAAACGGCTTCAGGAACGTATGGTGCCGCTTTCTCTCGCAGCAGCAGTAATTATTGCGGATCAACTGACAAAATGGATCATCACGGCAACGGTTCGTCCCTGGTCGGTGGGGGCTTCTTTTTTCGGTGATTTTTTCCGGATAGTCCGGGTGTATAATCCCGGTATCGCGTTCAGTATAGGAAGCGGTCTGGCGGATTCTGTGCGCAGTTTCACCTTCGGGATCATGCCACTTGCCGTGCTCGTGATTGTTCTTGTGGTGTATTTCAGAAGCAATGATCTTTCAAAGCTGCAGCGCTGGTGTGTTGCCGGGATTGTAGGAGGTGGAATTGGAAACCTCATAGATAGTTTCTTCCGGCCCGAGGGAGTCCTTGATTTTCTGGATTTCAAGTTTTATGGTCTGTTTGGTTTTGAGCGTTGGCCAACGTTTAATGTGGCGGATTCAAGTGTGGTTGTTTGCGGATTTTTGCTGTTGCTTTCCATTCTGCTTACCGTCAAAAATGATAGAAAGACACAGAAAAAGGAGGTGTCGAATGAACAATAAAGCTAATACAGTACTTTTTATAATCGTTGGAACCCTTGTAAACCTGTTCCTGGCGATTTCATTTATTGTCCTGTTGTTGGTTGCCATCTATAA
>CAZVEL010000136.1:0-6460 GCA_964626305.1 uncultured Treponema sp.
CGTGCGGATCTCGGGTGATACCGCGGCAACCGACCATGACAGCAAGAGGAGAACCAGCGTTGTGCAGCAAAACGTTCTGAATTTCATACAATCGGGATTTGTGTATCGTTTTTATGAGCACCCTTCTGTTTATCAGCTTTGTTATTAGATTCTTTTTGTGCTTTTGGTTCCTTCGGTTTTTTTGTCTCGGGAGCTTTTTTCTTCTTTCTCCGGCCCAATAAAAACGGGATCATGCTGAACGCACCCACAACATACGCAGTAAGCAGGCTGAGAACAACAGGAACATCGGGAAAGGTGTAGAAAATAAACGAGACATCGCACCTGTTTTCAAGATTGAATCCGATAAAGAATAACGCAACAACCAGAAACAACAGGAAAAAAAACAGTTTGAAGAGCATGCCGGGCCTCCGTACTACAGTATTTTCGCACGGAATGTTCGTCCGCGCAAGCCGGTCAGGCAACAGGATACAAAATGTCCCACCAGGGACGGATCCTGCTTGCCGGAAAAAACAACCATGTCGCCAAATTCGGTATGGCCGAACAACTCATCCGGATTGTTACGGGAAACTGACTCGACCAGGACAACAGCCTCGATGCCGACCCGCGCACGCATACGCTCCCGGCTTATCTGGTGCTGCAATTCAATAACACGGGCAAGCCGCCCTTTTTTCACCGTGTCCGAAATACGGTTCGGCAGATCGAAGGCCGCTGTTCCTTCACGAGGATTATAATGGTACATAAACGCGGCATCATAGGATACCTCCTGTACCAGTGAAAGGGTTTCATCAACATCTTCCTCTGTCTCTCCGGGAAATCCGACAAGGATATCCGTAGAGAGCGTAGCCTCCGGAATCCGGGAACGGATCCGGTGCACAAGGCTCAGATACTGCTCACGGGTGTATTTTCTGTTCATGGCCTTGAGCATACGGTTCGAGCCGTTTTGTACCGGAAGATGAATCATCCGGCATAACGCCTTTTCCCGGGCGATAATTTCTATAAGATCATCCGAAAAATCCCTGGGATGACTCGAGGTAAACCGGACCCATTGAATGACATCACGTTCTTCGATCTTTCTGCACACCCGTTCTAGAAGCGCAGGAAAATCCAGGATTATTCCCGTATCGGGATCGGGGTACCGGTAGGAATTAACATTCTGGCCCAGAAGGGTAATCTCCCGGACGCCCCGGTCAGCAAGAACGTCAAGTTCTGAAAGTATTTCGTTCAAATTGCGGGAGACTTCCCGGCCCCGGACATACGGGACGATGCAATACGTACAAAAATTGTTGCAGCCGTTCATGATGGGGACAAAGGACTGAAATGCCCCCTTTTCCAGAGAACTCGCGGCAAAGTGATACGCGGCGGCAGGTTTTTCGTCCACCGGAATGTACGGAACCCCTGCTTCCAGGGCGGAAAACAGGTCCGAGAAAATATCCCGTTCGTACATACCGACCACATAATCCACTGCGGGATACTTCTTTCGCAGCGAGTCGTGCAGTCGTTCGGCCATGCACCCCATAACCACCAGGGTCAGGGGGTGTTTCTTCTTGAGGGCCGCATAGTGGGCAATACGCCCAAAAGCCCGGGTCTCCGCGGTTATGCGGACGGAACAGGTATTTATGATAATCAGATCGGTAGTATCAGCATCCGGACTGGCAGACCAGCCGCGTGATTCCAGAAGCCCCGCAACTGACGCCGATTCCGCGTGGTTCATCTGACAGCCATACGTTTCCACAAAAAAAGTCATCGTCGGTGATCGTCCTCGTAATGGGTTAACAGACCATCGCCGCTGTTGGAAACTTCCGCAGAGGCAAAGGCATTATGATTGTGGATGCTCTCATAGTTTTCGGCTTCCACACTGTACCAGGGAAATTCACCAAGGCGGGGTACGGCAAGAATCACGTCACGAACGAGATCTTCCACAAATTTGGGATTCTCATACCCGTGTTCGGTCACATATTTCTCGTCATCCCGTTTAAGCAGGGAATAGACCGCACTGGAAGCAGAATTCTCTACAAGCGCGATAAGATCTTCAATCCAGAAAAAAGGACCAAGCTGAACCTTTACCCGTACAACACCACGCTGATTATGCGCACCGTAGGCACTGATAGCCCGCGAACAGGGACAGACCGTCTGAACCGGAACAGCGACCGATACGAAGAACAGACTCCCCTCTGACTGCGATACGGACCCTTCAAAGGCACAGTCGTACGACATGATTGACGACTGCCCCGAGACTGGTGCTTGTTTATTCATGAAGTACGGGAAAGACAATTCCCCGAACGCCCGGGGCGCTTCCAGGGAAACACGTATCTCCTCGAGCATGTTCAAAAAATGCGGCATGGAAAGCCGTTCGCGGTGTTCATGAAACACCTCGATAAACCGGCTCATATGCGTGCCCTTGAAATGGCGCGGAAGGTTGACATACAGACTCACATCCGCGGTGGTGTGCTGAACTGCATGATCACGGTCCAGAACATGAACCGGATAACGCAGGCCTTTCACCCCTACTTTTTTTAATGGAATATCACGATCGTCATGTTCACTCTGAATATCTACCAAAGTTCTGCTCTCCAAATAATGACACGTTGCTCAGCGAAGGGTCCGCCGCGCGGCCTCAAGGGTATTTTCCATGAGCATGGCAATGGTCATGGGCCCTACACCGCGGGGTACGGGAGTAATCGCCGAAGCAACTTCGCATGCGGGATCAAAATCAACATCACCCACAAGACGGTAGCCTTTTTTCGCGGTGTCATCGGCAACGCGGTTAACACCCACATCTATCACCGCAGCTCCGGGTTTGATCATGCCGGCGGTAATCATGCGGGGACTCCCTACCGCCGCGATCAGAATATCCGCCTGACGGGTCATAGCAGCGAGATCACGGGTTTTTGTATGACACACGGTAACCGTCGCATTACAATCCCGGCGGGCCAGGAGCACAGATAACGGTTTGCCCACAATATTGGACCGGCCGACAACGACAGCATGCGCGCCGGCTGTAGTGATTCCGGTTTCCCGCAGGAGAACAAGAACCCCGTGCGGGGTACAGGGCAGAAAACATTCCCGTTCGATGAGCATGTTCCCCAGATTGACCGGATGAAAACCGTCAACATCTTTTGATGGATCAATGGCCATTACTATTGTCTGTTCATTTATATGCTTTGGAAGTGGCAGTTGTACCAGAATGCCGTGAACAGCAGGATCCTGATTAAGTGAATGGACCAGTTCCAGCACTGCCTTTTCTTCCGTTTCCGCAGGAAGCCGGATGGTACGATCTTTCATGCCAACTTCCCTGAGCGCGCGCTCTTTTCCGGAAACATAGGAAACCGACGCGGGATCATCGCCAACAAGAACAACCGCGAGACAGGGATGCACCCCTTTACCGGTAAGCTCTGAAACCCCTTCAGCCACGCGCGCGCGAACAGAAGCCGCTATTGAATACCCGTCAATTATGATAGCACTCATGATAACCTCGCTTGTTGATGATTGTTTGGCGTAACCAGATTCAGCAGTACTTTGTTGTACCACGTACAGCGTTGATAGACAATAGCCAAAAAAATGGAGTATAGTGTCCCCATGAAACGATCAATCATACTATTTGTACTGCTGGCATTGACCGGCGTAACAGCACTCGGTGCACAGACAGACTCGCCGTCATCGTCTCTTGATTATGAACCGATCAGAAAAGGCGATCAGTTTATACACGTTGACCTCGGTCTTTCCGTTCCATTGTTTTTTCTCACCCCTGACGGAATTACCAGCGATACCAATCTTGATCTTGGCGGAGCCGGCAGGATCGGGTATTCACGGTTCATTACATCCCGAACCTCCCTCGGTGGGTTCTTCGGCTTTTCATTTAACGCAACACTGGGCGATAATACGTATCTTGCCCTGCCGATAGCACTTCGGGCAACCCACGAGTTAATTTTTAACCGGATACATATCCCTGTATCGTTCTCCGTTGGAGGGATATACCAGACCTACCGTTCACGGAATTTTTTCGGTATTCTGCTCAAACCGGAAATCGGCGGCTATTACCGGTATTCACCGGACTGGTCATTCGGTGCTAACGTGAGCTGGGATTTTATTCCGCAATGGTGCGACGCAAGCAGTGATAACCGCGTGGGAAATTTTCTTGATGTAATGGTCGGACTCCGGTATCATTTCTAAAATCTGGGCAAAACGAGGAATAATTATGAAACACCTTCAGGGTACAATAATACTATCAATTTTCATGACAGCAGCATTGGCCGTTCTTGTATCCGGCTGTTCGGAAGATCCTATCTTCGCTGCGATAGAATCCGAAGTCAAACTCAAGGACCCCTCAGTACTGGGCTCGGTTACGACACTCGTTTCACATGACGGGGCCCTGTATACCGCAAACGGCAATCTCTACCGCAGAACCGGTGGCGCCGGCGACTGGAGAAGGGTAGCGCTTCCTTCGGGTGCTGCACGATGCAGTCAGGTTGCCGTAACCGCCGAAGACGGATCCGGTGAATTGTTCGCCCTTTTCCAGAATTCAGACTGGGGCTTCCATTCCCTCCAGCGCTATACCGGAACCGGATGGGAACCTGTTACCGGGGCAACCCAGGGCTTTGCCATTAGAAACGGCAACGGCTTTATTTACTTTTTCCGCGAAGACAGCATAGACACCTCGGAAGGTGCAAGAATCCAGCAGACCGCCTTCCGTGTAGCCCCGGACGGCACTATAACGGAGATTCTTTCCGGACTTGAGTTCAGCAACAGCAGTGGCGAACAGCTTATGGATGCTCAGGGCGATTATTTCATTACCAACCGTGCCGTATACACCAGCACCGGAACCGTCATTTCCAATATCACCGATGTAAACACAACCACCCTGACTGCCCTTGCCGTAAACGGGAGCGACGTCTATGCGGCGAACAGTGGATACGTCTATCATTATAATGGTTCGGCCTGGACCCGCTTTTCCCATGATACTGATGGCCGGGTGAACGACCTTACCTACATGGAAGTGGCAGAGAAACGCTTATTACTGCTCCCCTGCGCTGAAGGATACGGAGAAGTATTGCTCGATGCATCAGGAAGACCCGAACAATACCAGGAACCCGGCAAAAACGATAGATCATCCATAAGCACCAGCGCTCGCAGCCAGTATACCAGCAGTATGGATGACTGGCTGTTGCTGAGCGCTTTTGTGATAACCGATCCGGTTCCCACGGGAAATGAGTATGTGCTGTATGTTGGTGTACTCGATCCCCTCGAGGACGGACTATGGGGATATTATTCAGAAACCCGCAAGGAATGGAACCGGGAGTAAACGGAGAAACAGGTGGATCTTTTTTCGGGAAGTGGAAGCGAAGGTCACGAACCGCTGGCCGCGCGGATGCGTCCCCGTACGCTTGACGAATTCATTGGTCAGGGCCACCTTGTTGGTCCCGGCCGGCTTCTCCGCCGTGCCATTCAGGCCGACCGTCTTTCTTCTGTCATATTTTACGGCCCCCCCGGTACCGGTAAAACAACCCTGGCCCGGGTTATCGCTAATCACACCAAAAGCAGTTTCATAACACTCAATGCGGTACTCGCCGGGGTACAGCAAATCCGCGAAGCCATCGCCGGAGCTGATGAACGCCGGCAACTGTATCAAAAACGGACCATCCTCTTTGTAGATGAAGTGCACCGATGGAACCGATCCCAGCAGGACGCACTGCTCCCCTGGGTAGAAAACGGCACCATCATTCTTGTGGGCGCAACCACCGAAAACCCCTTTTTTGAAGTAAACAAAGCCCTGGTCAGCAGAAGCCGGGTATTCCAGCTTAAGCCACTCACCGCAGGGGATCTTGAAAAGGCAGCCCTTGCGGCGGTTGCCGACCGCGAACGTGGATACGGACAATGGACCGTGGAATTTACCGAAGATGCCCTTTCCCACCTGGTTAAAACCGCTTCCGGTGATGCACGAAGCTTGCTCAACGCGCTCGAACTCGCGATTGAAACCTCGGTTCCCTCCTGGCCGCCCGAACCCGGTACCAGGGTTGTCATTGACCGGCAGACTGCCGAAGAAAGCATTCAAAAGAAAGTGGTATTATATGATCGCGACGGTGATTATCACTACGACGTAATAAGCGCCTTTATCAAATCCCTTCGGGGACGGGATCCTGACGCCGCACTCTACTGGCTTGCGCGGATGCTGTCGGCGGGGGAAAGCCCGGCATTCATCTTCCGCCGCATGCTCATCTCCGCCTGTGAAGATACCGGCCTTGCCGATCCCCATGCAGTTTCAGTAGTCTCGTCCTGCGCCGATGCCTTTGACCGGGTCGGCCTTCCCGAAGGCCAGTATCACCTGGCGCACGCCACACTGTACCTCGCGACTGCACCGAAATCAAACAGTTCTCTCGCGTATTTTGACGCACTTGCCGCCGTTGAACAGGAAGACGCCGAGGTTCCCAACCATCTGCGCGACGGAAACCGCGACAAGGAAGGC
>CAZVEL010000137.1:0-3952 GCA_964626305.1 uncultured Treponema sp.
AAAACTGCTATCAAAACTGGTGAAATCTGGCGGTACTACGGGTGCTGCTACCAAATTTGTTGAAATTTTTCCAACAAAATTGGCAGCACTCACTTTTTCCCGTACACAAACACTTCAAAGAGCGAATACCCCCATTCGGCCGCGCGGCGGATTCCGCGAATGCGGACATACCGTGCCTCGGTCGGAGAAAATGAAAGAAACTCGATGTTCCCCAGACCATCGGATTTTTGGACGGCAATGGTCCAGGTTTCCTTGTCGGTCGAGGTTTCCACACAATATTCCTTCGCGTATGCCATCACGATCGATAGTCACCCGTGCAGGACGAGAGGGGTTATTATAGAAGAAATCGAGAATCAGCTCCGAGGCGTACGGTGGCCAGTAATGGCCGGTTTCCTCGTCAAAAACAGTCGCGACTGTGTACCCATTGCTTTCCCAGCGAAGTCCGACGGCGTCACGGGAACGGAAAAACTCGTTGCCCCCGCCCGACACTCCGGTGGTCCGCTTCCAGACGGCCACAGATTCTTCGGCAGAGACGAGATTCCACTCGGGGATTCCCGCAAAGAGCACTTCGTCGTCCTTTTTCCCGTGAATATGCAATACAGAAACCGGGGAAAGATTGGAGATATCAGCATCGGCCCGCATGCACCCGGCGACCGGCGCGATCGCCGCGAATCGGCCCGGAAGGGCGGCCGCGAGTTCGTATGCCCTGATGGCCCCCGCAGAAAGCCCGGTTGCGTACACCCGGCCCGGCGCTATGGAATAGTTTTCGCAAAAGAGATCGATCATCGTATCAAAAAATGCGATATCCTCTCCGGAATCCCATCGGCGACCGATCCCCTCGGGATAGACGATAATCATGTCATGTTCTTCCTCCATCCGGTCCAATAAAACGGTTTTACGAAAGAGCTCGGCGGTTGTGCCCGCACCGTGCAGGGCGAACACGAGTGAATGTGGCCGTGTACCGTCATAGACGAGCGGAACAAAGAGCGAGCCGCCCCGGCGCCGCCCGTTTACTGACAGTTCAAAGGTCTTGTTGCCATCGACTCCCAGAACTCCTTCCGGAAGGGGTTTGGCACAACTGTACACAGAAACAACAACTACGAGCAATAGAAGCGCACGGGTTACTTTCATGATGGGTAATTATAAAAAAAACCTGACGCTTGTCCAGCGGGATTTCTGGTGACTGCTATCAAAATTGTTGAAAAATCTTTCAACAAAATTGGTAGCAGTTTCCAACAAAATTGGCAGCAGATATTACAGGTCCCCGCGACGAAGTAAAAACACCCCGTCATTCTTCCCTGCCACAGTAAATCGACCATTGCGGCAGTATTTCGAAGGGCGCCAGAAGGGCACCTTGGTCCAGATGGCGCAGATTCCACCCGGTTTGAGGATACGATGCATCTGGTCTGCCAGTTTTTCAGGGTTAATGACCGGGGCGGGAACCACGCCATAAAGGAGAATCAGGTCAAACTCATCGTCGGAAAACGAGGAATTCATGGCGTCATCCTGAACAAGCGTGACATTCATGAGCCCGGCAGCCATCACCTTGTTACGCGTTGTTTCCACAGCGACCGGATGCAGATCCGCGGCTACCAGCGTACCCGATGCCCCAAGTTTCCGGGATGCAGCTTCGGTAAAGAAGCCCGATCCGCAGCCGATTTCGAGAACGCGTTGTCCCGCCCGAATTCCCGACGCGGCGACGAGGTTCACCGGATCGTCATATTTTAGGCGTTTCGGACTATCAAGAAATTTCAACATTCTGCTGAAGAACCGGTTTCCCCGTTCAGACTGTCCGCTGAACATCACATCGCGCAATTTCATGCATTATCTCCTTCGACAGACCCGTAAGCCTTCTTTTCATTCCGGTACACAATCCAGGAATACACCACGATGTACGGAATCCCCGCGATCCCGGAAAGGCTGACGAGGGCTCCCGCCAACCGGTTCGGAATACAGGTACCGAGGACCATGAGAAATCCCATAATAATAAAGACGATGGCCCCGCGACGGTGGGTCTGGCGCCAGACGGATTCACTTGCCAGCGTCCACGGTGTGCGGATGCCGCAAAAGTAGTTATACCGGAACTTTCCCATATAGTTTTCCGATACCAGGAAGACAGCGCCAACGAGAAGCCTGATTACAATGTCCATACGCACGGGAGCACCCAGACTGATTGCCGCGATAATCCAGTGCAGGGGAATAAACATGCAGGATAATACTGTAATAACGATTGCATACGCGTGCCCGTGGATCTTCCATGACTCGTGCTTCGGGTCAATCCGTGGAACAACGGTACCAAGAAAGAAATACAGCACGACAGGGATGAGACTCATCCAGGCAAGATTCCGGGCGGGTACCCATTGGTCTATCTCGCCTTTCCAGTTCCAGTGAAACGGTACTTCGTCCGGAAGAAACCGAAGTGCGACAACCGCCATCACGATATGAATGATAAAAATTGCGTACAACACTACCTTTTTCTTCATGTTCAGTCCTTTCCCTGCAGGGTATACACCCAGGACACGAGGTCCTGGAACACCGATGTGTTCAATGAGTAAATAATATTCTGACCGTCCCGCACCGATGCCACGAGATCAGCCTGTTTGAGTATGTTCAGATGATGGCTGATGGAGGCGGCGCTTATGGGAAAGGCCGACGCTATCTCACCTGCACTCATGTCCCGGGTCTTGAGAAGGTCCAAAATGTCCCGCCGGGTTTTGTCGGACATGGCTTTGAATAGATCGTTCATCAACTCTCCTTAGATTTTTAGATGATATTCTAATTATCTAAGGTAGTCAAGTAAAAATGGCAAAAAAAAGACTGCTATCAAAATTGTTGAAAAAAATCCAACAAAATCGATAGCAGTTTCAACAATTTTCGTAGCAGTGAGTTAGTTATACGCGTCGAGTATCGCGTCGAGTATTTCCGGGAAGTACCAGGTTGCAGCAGTCCGGTTATAGAACCCGTAGAGCTCGTTGAATGAGCCGCCTGAGGGTACTTCATGATTTCCGTTATCCCAGAGGATGGTACTCATACCATAGCTCGCGGCTTTTCCGCAGTAGTAGGAGAACCACGCGACACGCTGAGTGAGGTTATCCTTATTGGTTGCGCCGTATTCACCGATGATGACGGGGATTCCCTTGCCTTCGACGAATTTTGTGTTGAGTTGACCCATGAATTGATCAATTTCACCCTGGTGATCCGTAGTAAAGGTCGATACGCCAGGATCCTGCATGGCAAACACGTACGGTGTGTACGCATGGACCGAAAGGATCAGCTTGTCGGTCGCGGTATCTTCCGGGATGACAAAATGACTCGAGTTGGCGGCCCAGGGGGAAGCAACATAGGGGGTAATCATGACGTACCGTTCAGTGTTGTTGCCGCCGGTTGCGCGTATCACGTTGAGTGCGGACTGGGTGAGTTCGCCGATGACCTCCGCGGCTTCCCGGTGGTTCGTGTCATCATCGTCCCATCCCCATTCATTCGTATATCCCACGAGACGGGGTTCGTTCAGGAATTCAAAGATGAGCTTTTCGTCGTAGTTCCGGAACATAAGGGCAACTTGTTTCCAGATTCTAGTTACAAATTCCTTTGAACGGTCGGCATGGAGTTCATCCGGGAAGTAAAAGTCTTTTTCATTGTCATGGTGAATATTGATGATGACATAGAGGTCCTCATCAAGGGCATAATTGACTACTTCGATTACCCGGTTCATCCACGCTTCGTCGACGGTAAAAGCGTCGTCCACATGGTTGTGCCAGGTAATGGGAATGCGGACGGTAGTAATGTCCAAATCCTTGAGCCCGGCCATCATGGCTTGTGTGGTAACGGGCTGCCCCCAGCTGGTTTCGGTGGAAAGCCCGGTCTGGCCGGCGACGTGTGCGTCGAGGGTGTTTCCGAGGTTCCATCCCGCTCCAAGCTTTTCAACAAAATTGATAGCACTCAGGGTGAAATC
>CAZVEL010000138.1:0-1823 GCA_964626305.1 uncultured Treponema sp.
CCCGCGTTTTGCCGATTCATCCTCACGGACACGGGAATCGACACAAAGCGCGATCGAATCGACGCCGCCGAGATATTTCATGATCAGCGCCTTTCCTTCCATAACGCCCAGCCCGCCGGGAGGAGTACAGTCACCGTCGCCGAGAACACGAGTCGAGTTGCTCACCACCGCAACAAGGTTTCCACGGTTGGACAGGGTAAAAGACGTGTCATTATCATCCCGGATGGCGGTGGATACCGCAGAAACTCCCGGCGTATACCAGGTATTAAACCAGTTGAACCCGTAGAGGCCGCATTTGGGCACTGTCTGCATCTTGCCTGCATAGAACTCATGGGCAAGCAGGGAAAGTTTTTTCAAAAAGAGGGTTTTTGCGCGGGCTTTTTCTTCTTCGGTAAAGTTGGCGGGAAACACATCCGCGAGATTGGAAAGGCTTTTATCAAGTTTCATGGACGAGAAAATAACACAGAAACCAGTCTACTTCAACTGCTCAAGACGTTCTTCAATCTTCTCGCCTGAATGCTTCATGCTTTCGGCTATGGAGCGGAAGGATGTCATAACTTCCTTAAGGCCGTCGAGCATGAGAGATATGGCGGTAATACCTTCGAAGACCCGGCTGGACATCATCTCCAGTTCCTTCATGGACCCGGCTATGGTTCCGGTTCCCTCGGCCATAAGCCCGGAGTGCTTCGTTACGTTGTTGGTAACATTCTGGAGCGCATTCATGGTTTCGAGCACACGGGACGTATCACTGCTCGTTTTTACGAGTCCGGATGAGAAGCGGGCGATAGTTTCGTGCACAGTATTGATGTCGGTAATCATGACATCGAACGAACGGTCCAGTTCGCCGCTCGACTGGGCCATCCCGGTAATGTTTTCGATTATTTCCTCAATGGAAGACGCAATCTCCCGCGAACTTTCGGAACTTGCTTCGGCAAGCTTGGTTATTTCCTCGGCAACCACTGCAAATCCCTTTCCGGCATCTCCGGCATGGGCCGCTTCTATGGCGGCATTCAGGGCAAGCATGTTCGTCTGTTCCGAAATGTTTTCTATGATTTCCGCCATGCCGTTGATACGGGAAATGCTCTCACTGATCCGGGTAATCTTGTTGTAAGTTGAAACGAACTGGTCACGGCTTTCTCCCGAGGAAGCAACAAGATCCCGTACCACCGCTTCATCACGGATGGCGTTATCGGCCATTTCGCTTACCGCACCGATCATGGACTGTACCGAAGAGAGCGACCCGTCCACAACGTCTTTCTGGTCAAGGATACCCCGGTCTAGTTGATTCAGACCCGACGTAACCCGCTCAAGAGCAGTTTTTACCGTGTGAACCTGTTCTTCGAGAATCGTCGTTTCATTCCGCATGTTGTCGATAAAACCGTCCACCACCTCAAAAGTAGACGAAGTATTATCCACGGATTCAAGCAGCCGTTCACCGCTTCCGCTTGCCCCGGAGGCTTCCTCGCGGAGGGAAGCGGCCAGATGCTGGAGTGATTCAACAAACCGGGCGAATTTACCCGGCAGACTCTGGGTGTTTTCCCGTTCCTTTTGCGGTAACTGAGAAAGACCGGCTCCCAGATCTCCGGAAACCAGGGCGTCCAGCATGTCCGAAACATGCCCGGTGTTTTTGGAAACAACCCGAGCATAAAACCATACCACGAGCAGGCCCAACAACCAGGTAATAAGGATAATTGAACCGGAAACAAGATAGGAATATGTGCGCCAGGATTGAATCCCGCGGGCGAGAGCAGGGAGACGCTCGGAAATATCGGTACGGATATGGTCCAGCTTATCCGTGAACTGCACCATAAGAGCGATAAACT
>CAZVEL010000139.1:0-1869 GCA_964626305.1 uncultured Treponema sp.
ACATGGTCAGGCCCTTGAGCAGGAAAATATAAATTCCGACGGTGTGCGCGAAGGAGTGGTCGAGAGGAAGCATGATCAGACTCTTCCATCCCCGTTTTACTTCGACAACAAGGGACGCGTTCTCCGCATTATGGAGATAATTCCGGTGGGTCAGCATGATCCCTTTGGGATTGCCGGTTGTTCCCGATGTGTAACATATGGTTACCGTGTCGTCGGTTTTTACTTCGTTTTCGCGTTCTTCCAGAACGAGGGACAGCGGTTTTCCGGCGAAACGTGAAGGATCAGCCGGTGTCTCGAGCGCGCGTTGTCCTTCTGCGACAAGATCTTCATAGTAGAAAAAGTTTGTTCCCGCTTCCAGTGATGTTTCTGCGAGTTGCTGTTGCATGTTTTCTGTTTTGCCGGAAAGGCACACAACGACCGGAGGGATTTTTACCTGATCGAGAATTGCTGCCAGTTTGGGGAAATTGTTTTCTGAAATAAATATTGCCCGGGATTCTGAATGATCAAGACGGAATACCAGTTCGTCGGGAGACAGTTTGGTGGAAAGGGGAACGGAGATGCAGCCGGCCTTGAGCAGTCCGAATTCTCCGAGAACCCAGGCGGTTCTTCCTTCGGAGAGGATGGAAATACGGTCGTCCTTGTTAAATCCTCTGAGTACCAGGGAGGTGGCGAACGCAAGGCTTTGTCGATCAGCTTCGATAAAACTGATGGTCTCGTATTGGGGACCGGTCTTCTCACCGAGATACGGGCTGTTTCCGTATTTTCTTGCTCCCTCATGGAGTAATTCAAGTACTGTTTTCATTCGTGTATACCCTCCGGAAAATGTATGAACAGTATGTACGGAGACTGTCGAAACGTCAAGGAAAACACGGGTCTTGTCCGGCCTTGTCGGGAATGATAGACTGATCCAATGAAAGGAATCATTGTTGCAGCGGGCTACGGCACGCGTTTTTTACCGGTTACGAAAACCATTGCGAAAGAAATGCTCCCCCTCGTTACTGTCCCGTCCATCCAGTTTATTGTGGACGAATTTGTTAACGCCGGCATCCGGGACATTGTGATAATTTCTTCCCGGCGCAAGAAAGCGCTTGAAGATTACTTTGACCGGGAAATTGAACTTGAATCGGTGTTTAAGCGGGAAGGAAAAATCGCCGCGCTTGATGCCATTGCCCCGTCTCAGGCGTCCATTGCTTTCGTACGTCAGCAGAAGATGATGGGAACCGGTCATGCCCTGCTTCAGGTACGCAACTGGGTAGGGAATGAGCCCTGTGTCGTCGCGTATCCGGACGATCTGCATTTTGGTGATGTCCCCCTTTCGGCACAGCTGGTAGATATGTATGAAAAAACCGGGTCCACAGTAATGGCGAGCATTACCGTTCCTGGAGATGTTTCCCGCTACGGGGTCTTTGATCTTGCGGAGGATGGTGTGCATGTGCGTTCAATCGTCGAAAAGCCTGCGCCGGGAGCTGAGCCGGGGCATGAGGTGTCCATTGGCCGCTATCTGGTCAGTCCGGAATTTTTTGATCTTCTTGAGGAAGGCTGGAAGCTGCATCGCGCTGAAGCTGAAAAAATAGGCAGGGAACCGGGAGAATACTTCCATATATACGCCCTTAACCGTCTCATGGAAGCGGGCAAGGTAGTTCATGCGCATGTGGAAGGGCTGCGCCTGGATACCGGAGAGCCGAAAGGGTATCTCGAGGCGATCCTGCGGTACGCGGACACTCAGAGCAGCCTCAAGCCGGTAATCGATTCGTTTATTGCAAGCCGGTCCTGACGAAGAGTTCCGGGGCCAGACGGCTGATCCAGAATCCCGCGAGCGCGTACTGCGCGAAACGGCACACGGCGAGGTTATCGGTTCCCGCGAGCGTG
>CAZVEL010000140.1:0-2053 GCA_964626305.1 uncultured Treponema sp.
CCGGTGTCCCCGGCAACGAAGTTATCCGTCTTCGAGGTGATGTCTCCATTGTGGTGACCGAGGGATCATCGGTCTCCAGCATAAAAGCGGATGAGATTATCTATGACAAGGAGCGGGAAACCCTTGATGCACGGGGAAATGTCCTGTATGAACATTCCACCGGAAAACGGGGGTACCAGCGGTTTGAAGGTGAAGCGATTCTTTTTGATATAAAAAAACAGGAAGGAGTGTTTCTCAAGGGGGTGATTACCCGGGATTCTGGAAAGAAAGAGGGAGACCCCTTCATAATTCATTCCGAAATGACCGGACGGGATACAAGCACAACTATAGCTTTTAAAAATGGTGTTCTTACCACTTGTGACTATGATGATCCACACTGGTCAATCAGGGCAAGCAGAATTTGGATGTTGCCGGGCAACGAGATTGCGTTGCTGAATGGGGTGTTCTTTGTCGGGCCCCTGCCGGTATTTTACATTCCATTTTTTTACTATCCCGGTGACGAGATGATTTTTCATCCTGTTTTCGGATATCGGAACCGGGAAGGATATTTTACTCAGACAACCACGTATCTGTACGGGCGAAAAACTCTTCCGGAAAAGGACAAGAAAGGCGAATCAACATTTGCGGACTTCCTGCAAAGCGATGTTCTCAAGGAGCAGCGCAGAGAGGGTCTTTTTCTCCGAAATCTCGAGGAAGATGCGAAGGAAGTATCGCAGGATTATTTCAAGATCATGGTCGATGCATATTCATCACTGGGATATATGTTTGGATTTGATGGATCTTTCAGCGGAATAGGGTATGTGGAGAGTTTTTCCATTCTCGGATCAATAGGATTTTCGAAAACATTGTACGAGCCCCAGTCCGGTATATCCTATTCCACATATGATTCAAACGGTAACGAGCATGAAAATTCCGGCTATCTTTTTGGTGTGGAGCTTCCATTCCGCTACCGTTCTGAAATTAAACTTTCCATGGACAAACGGCCTTTTCAGTTAAGTATGAATCTTCCTCTGATTTCTGATCCGAAATACAAGAATGATTTCTTTAATCGTTCGGAGGATCTTAACTGGTTTGATATGCTTTTTGACGAAGACGAAACCAGCGATAACGATACTACAACCGACGAAACAACCTATTCGTGGAACATTTCGGGGTCCATTCGTCCGGACTTCACTCAAACAAAGCCCTGGCTGGAGACATTTTCCATTAACACTATAAGTGGTGTACTCACATTCAATTCAAAAACAAACCAGACCCTTTCGGGAGAGGAACAGTTATATTCACCGGAAAGTACCTTTTACTATCCGGAGATCATTCGTCCTGAAATAAAGATGACACTGGGCGGCACGCTCTTTTCCACAAAGAAAATAGCCAGCAAAAGCAGGTCCGGAACAACTAATACCGGGAAACTTGATAATCCTTTTGAAGAACCAGATGAGGAACAATCAGGGGACAAAAAGACAGACACTGAAGAAGATGATGAGGATCTGGTGTTTGAACGGATCATGCCGGACCCAGGACGGGTCATTACAGTACCCAAACCGTTCGGCGGGCATGTTCTGACTCTTACATGGGGCTTTGACCCGTCGTTTGTCCATGAAACACGGTATGATTCATCACAATGGATGAGCACGGCGGATATTGACTGGAACGATTATTCATCACTGTATTATCAATTAAAATCAACAGCACGGCTCAAGGGCGATTATTCATACGATACCGAGTTCCTCAAGGTAAGCACGGCACTCAATTTTTCCGGAACCTACCAGGAACATCCCTGGCTTTCCGATGAAATCTATGACACACAATCCAGGATCAATACTATAAACAAGGCCGACTACATGGCCAGTGTATATACATTGAAAACGACTGATAGTGCTACACTCAAGCCCTTTCACCGCAGCCCCTACTTTTCGCCGGTTGCCCTGAGCTGGAAATTCAACGGGGATTTGCTGCGGCAGGAATTTACCGGAACAGCGGAGGATCCTGAATGGGAACTGGAACCGATAAAATGGAAAAAAGAGTATGTGGATACCCATGAAACATCCACAGT
>CAZVEL010000141.1:0-8017 GCA_964626305.1 uncultured Treponema sp.
CCGCCGGGTCAGTGGTAACACGTTAGACCCCTGCAAGTATCCGGCAAGGCTTCCGGTACAATACACGCCGTCAGGGTATTGTGTTACCCGCATATTGCCCAGCTTCCCCCGGTAATAATCATCCCGGTATACCGTCCGGTTTTCAAGGTCCGGGGCATATCCGCCGGGGACCCTGAAACTAATTGAATCAATCACGCTGTAACAGTTTGTGTATCCAAGTATACATTGTTACTAAGGATACACTCCCGGACGGCTCCGGCTTCCCACTGTTTGAACAATACTAAATCTTGCTTGCCCAATCCCGGGAACACCATTATAGTAAGTGTACCTGCTTGCTCATCCCTTTTGAAAAGCAGTGCATCCGCCCGGTCCCGAGTATTACCGTACCCATGACCGGGCCTTTTTATATCCGGTTCAAATATGCCGGATACGCTTTCACCTCCGCCCCGGAACAGGCCAAGGGCAGGCCGCCGTGGGTTTGGCTTCCCTGCGGGCTTGCTCAAGTAAATAATCTTTTCACCTGTTTTCTTGAGTGAATAGACAAGCACTGGATAATCTTGCCCCTCATGACATTCATAATCCCAGCGAGTGCCTAGATTGCCAGTACGTGGGTTAATGGTTATATGCCGGTAATGATAAATTGACGTGGGGTATAACAGTGTATTTTTCATACTGCCCCCTTGTTCAAAATAGCTTCCGCCTGTTCCTGAAGTTCATATTCCGCCGCGCTCCGGTTGCGGAAACAAAAGGCCTTCAGGTCCTCAAGAGAAAAGAGAATCCTACCGCCTTCCGGTTTGTAGAATGGGACCTTGTTTTGATTGACTAGCTTATACAAATACGCCTTTGTATAACCTGTAAACTCCGCCGCCTGTTCTACTGTCAATGGTTGGTCTGTGAAATTGTTTATCATTGCATACCTCACTAAAAATAGTTTTCTAGTGTTCCGTGGCCTTTGGTTCACTAGGTATGCTTTGAATATACCGGGGGACAATGGACAATTAAAATCTGTCTGTTTTGTCTATTAACGTTCCTGTAAATAGCGGCCCACAGATTTTGTACTCCGCCCTATCTTTTTGGCTATCTTTGCTTTTCTAAGCGCGTCAGAATCTTTTGATTCTGTTCTAATTAGCTCATCATAGAGGTCATAACATTCCTTTTTTTTACGTTCCTTTTCTCGCCGTCTATTCTGTCCCCGCTTCTTCTCCGGGGCCATTTTCTCTTCAGTCTCTATTAGTATCCTGTTCATTAAGTTTTCATATAAAGGCAGGACGTTTTCTATAGTTTTAACTGCATGTACCACTTCCTCTTCTAATGAATCTTTTTTCTCAAACTGAATATAGTCTTCCTTATTAGCATCTACTTCATTATGTAAGTTTATCAATCCGCAATGTCTCTGATATTCAGTTTCTCTATCAAACCCGGCTTTCCAGCCTTTATTTTTTAGAACCAAGGCTTTGTATTTATCATAGGCATGCTCTGCCGTACGTCTAAGAAGCTCAAGAAACTCATCATAGTAATAATGGCCCTGTCTATACTTTTTCTTTAATTCATCCGCCCATAATTCATAATCTGCATCAGGAATCATCTGTCACCCCCTGCCCCGGACAGGTCAATACCCGGCAAGCCGTTCACGGCCTCACGCCGTAGCTTGTCCGTTGCCTTTGTGTAAACTGCCGTTGTACTGGTTTTGGTATGGCCCAAGAGTTTTGAAACAGTAAAGAAGTCCGCCCCGTTTTCAAGGGTCAGTGTTGCAAAAGTATGCCGGGCAGTATGCCAGCCTATTGGCTTTTCAACCCCGGCCATTTCTGCGGCCCGTTTCAAGTATTGATTTGTATTGGTCAGTGTCCCTGCTAGGACCGGGAAAATGTACTCATCATGCCTATGCAAGGCGTTGTCATTTATCAATTCCCACGCGGTAGGGTTCAGGGGTATGTATACAATCCTCCCGGTTTTGTGTTGCCGTTTTTTTATCTGCAAGGGGTCCCGCTCAATTTCTCCCCAAGTGATAGTACGCAAGTCAGATACCCGTAACCCGGTAAAACAGGCAAAAAGAAACGCCTTGCGGATTTCTGGCCATAACGTGCCCCGGATTTCAACCCTTGCAATTCGCTGTATTTCTTCCGTGTTCAAGTACACCTTGTCAGAATCTGGCAGGGTAATACCGCGTACACTTGCCGCCGGGTTCCGGGGCAGTATGTTGTCACGTACCGCCCTGTTCAAGGCATACCGTACCGCCGCCGTGTAATTGTAGGCCGTCCCTTGTGATAGCCCGGAATCCTTCAAAAGGAATGTTTGAAAACCTTCATACCATAGCCCGGTTATCTGCCGTAATTGAATAGCTTGCCCGCCGGGGTACTGTTCAAGATACCGCAAGCATTTATTCAGCTTGTGATTGGCTTCCTGTTTTTCTCCCAGTTCCTTAATGTATTGATACAGTGATTTCTTCCCGCTTACCGGGTCCTGTTCACCCCATGCCCCTGCAACTAACTGCGTTTCCCTTTTTGAACGTAACACTTCAGTCAGTTTGAATACTTCTTTTTTTTGTACAGAATCAGCCGGGACCGTCAATCCTAACGCTTCCCATGTCCGCCGCCCATTAAAATAAACATCTAAATACAACTTGCCGCGTTTTTCCCGTATCTTTACACCCATACAAGGACCCCCTAAAATCCGGCCTTTTTCCCGTCTACATAATGTCTACAATACGTCTACAAAAAAAGGTAAAGGATAGTCAACCAAAAGACAAGTATTATTTTTAGGGGTTTTGTAAATCCTTATAGGGTAAAGAAAAGAAAAAAGCCGCCCAGTTATCTGAACGGCTTTTCTACGTTAGCAGGGACAGGACTCGAACCTGTGACCTCCGGGTTATGAGCCCGACGAGCTGCCAACTGCTCTACCCTGCGTCGTGTGTACACAACATAGCAAGATCAACGGTAAAGGTCAATGGCATGCTTGGAGTTTTTTGCGGTATTTTGCGGTTTTCTACGGTTGAGTAGGAAACCATAAAAAAACCCCGGCAGGTAAAAGGAGGAAAACCCTGCCGGGGATCGAAGCTGAACCGTTCATAAACAGCCCCATAAGAAAAACAAAAAGGAAGAAGAACGATACCGTGCTCATTCAGCATCGAATCATACACCTACTAAAGGCCAGCAGTCAGAATAAGTTACAATTAAACTAGAGGTTTTTGAATTTTGTCTTCATTTTTTTCAACAATTTTGGTAGCAGCATCAATTATTCCCTCCGGTTTATGCCGATACTTTACATATGAGAACTATCATCCCCCGCTGCCTGGCAGCCCTCCTTATTCTCCTTCTCGGCACCACCGTAACCGCGGAGGTTTTCCGGTTCAAATATGCCGAGGGTGACTACTGGCGTATCAATTCCATTGTTCTCCAGTCTGTATTTTTCAACAAGGAATTTTCGCATACCGCTGAAATTACCAACAGAATTACCTTCCACATCAGCGACGTAACAGATGAATCCGCCGAATATACCGGCACCTTCATGACCAGCGAACGGACGTCAAACCGGTCGTTCAGCTGGGGCCGCGAATATGAAAGCATATTCCGCCGTGACCAGTACGGTAACTACACAATAGAGGACCGCTATTTTATGCCGGTTGTACGGAATGTCCCTGTTTTTCCCGAACAGGATGTTCAACCCGGAGAGAGCTGGAGTGCGGAGGGAGAAGAAGCGCACGATCTCCGTGATTATTTCGGGATTGAAAAGCCGTTCAAGGTTCCGTTCACCGCAGTGTATACCTATGAGGGGCCGGTTGAGCGCGACGGGAAAACGCTGCACAAAATCATTGTTGAATACACGCTCTTTTTTGACACTCCGGTGACGGAGGAGCTTCAAAACCATCCGGACGGTAATTATCCGGTCACCACGATGGGGGAATCCCGGCAGACCTTGTACTGGGATAACAATCTGGGAATGCTGCCCTTCTACACGGAAGAATACCGCATCCTGCTCAAGCTTGCATCGGGGACAGTTATTGAATTCAAGGGAACGGCGGAAGCTACCGTAACGGAAACGAAGCTCCTGGACCGGGAAAAAGAGGTCCGGGAGATGAACGATGAGCTGGAAAAACTCGGAATCCTCGACACAACCGCGCATGAGAGTGAAGAGGGTATAACCATCAGCATGGAAAATATCCAGTTCGAGCCCGACTCTGCCCGTCTCATACCATCCGAGAAGGAAAAGATTACCCGTATAGCCGCCCTTCTTGAACGGTATCCCGACAAGGAGCTTTTGATTACCGGTCATACCGCGCTCGCGGGTACAGCGAAAGCCCGTCAAAAGCTTTCAGAGGAACGTGCCGAGGCTGTTGCCGGGTTCCTGGTGGAAATGGGAGTCCGCAGTGAGTACAATGTGTACACACGGGGATTCGGTGCGGAAAAGCCGATTGCGCCGAATACCACCGAACCGAACCGGGCGCGGAATCGTCGGGTTGAAATCACCATTCTGGAAAAATAGGCGCTAAATAGACCGCTGTGTTCCCGTCATCCTTGCATGATAACCCGGATGTATGGTACATATAGGGCATCGGGGATACTAGATGACATATTCAGAACCAACACAACTGGCAATTGTTGCCTGTCCGGGTGGTGAACGGTTTGCCAATGAGACGATCAAGCACCTGAACCATATCTATAGCCGCCGCTTCCGACAAAAAAGCGACGTGCTGGCGAAACGGTACGAGGTTGATCGTATCAATCTGGTTAAGGATGTCAATTTTTATAATGACCTCCAGACATCAGACATCTGTATCCGCGGAGACGTAACCAAATTCCGTGCACCCGTGTTCAAAGTCAATGCCCGCTATACCTGGTTTATGAACGGTGAGTTTAAAACCGAACTCCTTGACTGCATCCGCGGCAAGGATGTTTTTATTTTTCAGGATGTTGAAAATCATCAAGTTCTTGATTTGAACGAAGGGAAAAACCAGCAGTCACTGTCCGTTAATGACCATCTTATGAGCCTGCTCGTCACCATCGACGCGGTTCGTCATGCGGGAGCCTCCCGGATAACCCTGGTGCTGCCGGTATATCCATACAGCCGCCAGCACAAGAAAAAAGGTCGGGAGGGTCTTACCGCCAGCCTTCTGGGGCACCTGTATGAAAGTCTCGGGGTCAGCCAGATTGTAACCCTCGACATCCATTCCCGTGAAATTGAAAATGCGTTTTATTCCTCCCGCGTGGAAAATCTTCACGCGAGTTATCAGATAATCCGTGAACTTGCGAAGATTGTGGATCTTTCCAGCGACAAGGACGATTTTGTCGTCGTTTCCCCGGATACGGGCGCTGTTGACCGGAACAAGTTTTACGCGACTGGTCTCAAAAAGCCCCTTGCAATGCTCTACAAGGAGCGGGACTATTCGGTCGTTTCTCAAAATGCCAAGAAAAACAACATCATGAGTATAAAGCTCCTTGGAGATGTTTCCGGAAAAGTTGCGTTCCTCGCGGACGATATGCTCGGTACCGGAGGGACACTTTTAAAGGCAATGGAATTCCTTAAAGATCAGGGTGCCAGAAAAATCATCGCGGCAATCAGTCTCCCCTTCTTTACCGGTAATGCCATAGAGCAGTTTGATGAAGCATACAAAAAGGGCCATTTCTACCGCATAATCGGTACCAATGCTGTCTATCATGAAGAGTTGTTAAAGAAAGAATGGTATATCAAGACGAATGTATCCGGCCTTTTTGCCCAGGTAATCTCGCGGATACACCACAATCAGTCCCTGAGTGATCTTCTGGACAACCGCAACATAATAGAAAAGCTCGTAAAACAGGGTAGTTCTTCTTCCCAGCAATAATGGAACAGACGGTTTTCTGTGTCGACATCGGTACCTCGTCCATCAAGACAGCACTCATCACGTCCTCGGGCGGGGTAGTGTCGGCTGCGCGGTTCCGGTTTCCACGAAAGCCACGTAAGGTTTCCCACTGGCTCGACGCGTACCGGCTTGCTCTCCGGGCACTCAAACCGGAAGATTCGGCAGTTGCCGTGGTAATTTCCGGGAATGGCCCGACTCTGGTCAGTGTTGACAGGCGGAACCGCGCGACAGCGCTCCTTCTCTGGAATGACCCGGGCACGGCACCGGAGCAGGCACACTACACAGGACCGTCTCTTTTTATCCCCCGTATACTGGAGTTCTCCCGCCATTTTCCCCATGAATACACTGAAGCACAGTATCTGTTATCAGGCCCTGAATACTTGATGTTCACGCTAACCGGAAACGCAGTAACTGTTCTTCCGGAAGAACGATTCGCTCCGGCGTACTGGTCAAACTGCGAGCTCACAGATACAGGACTCGACCCGGCTAAAATGCCGTCGTTCATTCCCGCAGGTTCCATCGTGGGGGAAACGGTGCTCAGGAACCGGGGAAAAATTCCGGTAATCGCCGGCGGACCGGACTTCTTTGTCGCACTCGCCGGAACCGGAGCCTTTGAGCCGGGTCGTGCATGCGACCGCGCAGGAACAAGCGAAGGACTCAATGTCTGCACAAAAACTCCGGTACGTCATCCTCTCATCCGCGCCCTCCCGTCACTTTTACCCGGCTTCTGGAATGCGTCCTGGCTCCTCCCGGAAAGCGGAGCGACCTTTCACAACTATCGGAAGTCCAGTGGGGAAAGTGGCAAACCCTATCCCGAACTCATGCGCGAAATCCTTGAAAGCCCCAGCGCCCCTCCCGGAAAGGGAAATGACCACCCCGGGCGGACCATCGTTGAGGAAATCGCCTTCTCCGTCCGGGAAGGTGTCGAAATCCTGGAAGAAGCAACGGGATATACCCCGGAATACTTTCTATCGGGCGGGCAGGCACGCAACGAAATATGGAATCAGATGAAGGCCGACATTACCGGTCGGTCCTTCGTTCTCACGGCTACCGCAGACGGTGAACTCATGGGTAATGCCGTACTCGCCTCCCCGGTCCTTGGATGGCATGCAACAATCACTGAAGCTTCAGGTACTATGGTCCGTGAATGCCGTCGCTTTGAACCGGATCCTGAAAATTTCCGCCACTACAATGAAAAATATGCCTATTGGAAATCCAATCGCAATGAAAACGTTTAATCTCCCGGCGTCGGCGCACGCCCTCTTGTTTGATATTGACCTGACCCTGTATACCAACGAGGAGTGGGCCCAGGAACAGATCGACGTTCAAATCCGGTACTTCGCCAAACTCCGAGGAATACCGGAAACCGATGCACAGGATTTGATAGCACAGGAAAGAATTCGTCGTGAAACAGAAACCGGGAAAAAGACCAGCCTGGGGAACGCGCTTACCGCATTTGGAATTCCCATCAGTGAAAGCATCCGCTGGCGGGAAGAACTCCTCGAACCGGAGAAGTTCCTTGTACCTGATCCCGTTCTCAGGAAAACACTCATTACGCTTTCACGTAAATTCTCACTTGCCGCGGTAACCAACAATCCATCCCGTCCTGCAGGGAGCACTCTTGCTGCACTTGGAATCCGGGATCTCTTCCCGGTTCTGGTGGCTCTCGATACAACCGGCGTAAGCAAGCCGCATAAAAAACCATACATCACCGCGGCAGAGGCCCTCGACGTTCCCCCCGGAGCCTGTATTTCCATCGGCGACCGATACGACATCGATATTGCCGTACCGCTTGATCTGGGAATGGGAGGAATTCTGGTGAATGGGGTAGAAGACGTGTACACCCTGCCTGATTTGCTTAGATAAATCGCGGATTTTTTTCAACAATTTTGGTAGCAGTTAGAAATTCATCCCTGAAATGAACAATTTCTCAAATCCCGGATACTCCGCAAGCGTCACCGTTGCGGCCGCGTCAATAAACTCCCGGAACTGCAAGTCCATGGAATTATCCAGCAGCCGCGCGGCAGCTCCGGCCAGGGAGGTGTTTCCCGGAGCAAAAATCCTTCCCTTAAAGGACGGAGGCAGCAGTCCGATTGCAAGGGCGCTTTGTTCCCGGAGATAGAGTCCAAAGCCTCCCGCCAGAACAACTGATGAAACGGCGTCCGCCGGGATACCGGCGGG
>CAZVEL010000142.1:0-3495 GCA_964626305.1 uncultured Treponema sp.
TCCGGGAAGCTTCCTCCCCTTCTCCCCGGATACAGTTGTCAAAAACACCCGGTGTTTCCGCTCCGGCGGTAATCTCGGGGCCTCCGGCAAAGACAAGCATATCCGGAAAGCGGGCTTTCAAAACACGGGCGGCCTTTTCCATGACAGAACGGTTCCACACATAGACGGAAAAACCGACAGCGACAGCCTCGGGAGAAAAGCCCGGTGCTGCCACTTCCCGCACAAGACGATCAGTAAAACCGTCCGCGGTATTTTCCTCTGAAAGGATATCGGAACAAAGGCGGATATCGGCCTCGGCTGTTATACGGGAATCCGCCCGGAGAGCGCTGACAACACAGGCGGCCCCGAGGGGTACCGCCTGGAACGTTTCGTCAGTATTAAGTGAAACAACAAGAACCAGATATTTCAAAGCAGGGGTATTCCCGCTTTGGTACAATCGTTAATCATGGATTCGGGCCATACCGAAGCCTGGGTTTCTCCGATGTGGGCTTTCCGCAGGAAAAACATGCAAAGACGAGACTGACCAATACCACCGCCGACGGTCTGGGTCAATTCACCGGCCAGAAGTTTTTTGTGAAAATAAAGTTCCGCACGCTCGGGGCAGCCACGATAGTTAAGCTGTTCCCGCATGGATTCGGGGCTTACCCTGATTCCCATGGAGGAGAGTTCCAGAGCCTGGCCAAGC
Organism: uncultured Treponema sp.; assembly: GCA_964626305.1. GTDB lineage: Bacteria > Spirochaetota > Spirochaetia > Treponematales > Treponemataceae > Teretinema. Next base: position 686 of record CAZVEL010000142.1, read on the forward strand.
ACGGCATTCCATACAAGCAGATCTCCATTGAGTCCGCGCTTGCCGTTACCGGTTTCCGTGATCCAGTCATCATAGTCGGGAGCACGGCCATCGTGGACATTGCCGTCCGGCAGTGCATATCCGATACCGAAAATAAATACCGCTCCGTACTCCCGGGCGGCTTCGCTTTCCCGCTCTTTTGGTGCAAGATCCGGATAGCGATGGTAGAGGTCTTCAGCGTGAATAAAAGTAATTTCCTCGGGAAGTATCGGCTCTATCGCGGGGTGATTATCATAGATAAAAAATTCGGTCCGTTTGAGACAGCGGTAGATGCTGCGCACGAGGTCCTTGAGAAAGTAGACGGTCCGGTCTTTCTCGTCCATGGCAAGTTCCCAGTCCCATTGATCAACATACAGGGAATGGATATTGTCCAGTTCTTCATCCGCACGGATGGCATTCATGTCGGTATAAATCCCGAAACCCGGCTTGCAGGAAAGATCGGTAACCTTGAGCCGCTTCCATTTGGCGAGTGAGTGCACAATTTCAAGCTCAAGCTCGTTCATGTCTTTCACGGGAAATTTCACCGGACGTTCAACACCGTTCAGATCGTCATTCAGTCCCTTTCCCCGGGGAACAAACAGGGGTGCGGTAACCCTGGTCAGATTAAGCTCGGTAGAAAGCGCGAGCTGGAAAAAATCCTTGATGCGTACGATAGCCTGCTCGGTTTCTTTAACGCCGAGAACGGAACGGTAACCGGCCGGTATGGTAGTAGTTGCCATAAAAAACCTCTTTGCCCTCAGGGTGTAGAATCGCCGGTATTCTAGCCTACTATTGTGGATATCGTCCAGTGTGAATACAACGATGCTTGCGTAAAATGCGTTGTGGTTTTACACTGGACTGCATGTACAGACCCCAGACAGAACCGGTGAAAACACTCACCCTTCCCGAACCAAAAGTAAACCGGGCTGTTGTGCGCTTTTTCAGGGCCATTATGCACCCTTTTGCACGGTTTCTCAAATTCCGGAAACCGGTAATTCTCTATCCCGAGAGGATGGTGCATTCCTGGCATGACTTCAATGAGGGCAAAACCCGGCTACTGGTCGGCTTCCGTCATGCCTACGGCGACGATCCCCAGATGATGGTATATACCATTCATAAAGCCCTCCCCCGGTATGCAAAAAAACTCGGCAGACCGATACGGGGTTTGACACATGTCCACTTTGTCTACGGCGCCGAAGTGCCCCTGTGGTCCGGCCCCTTTGTCCGCTGGGTCCTTCCGAAAGCAGGTGCCTTGCCAGTAAACCATGTAAAACTGGATTCGGTTGGTATGGGCAGAATCCGGAAAGTTCTGTCACAGGGAGCGTTCCCGCTTGCCCTCGCACCCGAAGGTCATGTAACACATGCCAGTGAAATGATTGAGGACCTTGAATCGGGAACCGCCCGTTTCTGTTTCTGGTGCATGGAGGATATTGAACGCAAGAACCGGAGTGAAGACATGATTTTTCTGCCGGTATCCATCCATTACCGGTATCATCCCCGGACCGGAAAAAAGCTCTTGCGAATGCTTTCCGACATGGAGGAAGAAACAGGGCTTCCTCGTCCGGACAGCGCCAAAACCGGTATATCCTCCCGTCTTGCCCGCCTTGGAGAGGCGATTCTCACCCAGCTCGGATCCTTTTACCGGGAAGAACAGGGAAGCCTTCCGGAAAACCAGGACGCGGTTCTCGAAGCCGCGCTCCGTTCCTGTGAACGTTTTTTCGCACTTCCTCACGATGGTCTTCCTCCGGCCCGTATATACCGGGTCCGTTCAGCAGCCTGGGACCGTCTTTTCCGGAGCGATATAGATTCCCTTACACCACTCGGTACCGCACTGGCGGGAAGAGAGTCCGGGGAAGCCTGGTATGGAATGCGTCATCTTGAAACCGCAAGCATTCTTCACCAGGTAAGCCTTACTGCCATACCGGATCGTGGGACACTCGAAGACTATATAGAGATTGCGAACAATTTTTATGATCTCATTGAACGGCTCAAGGGCGGTACTCTGAAAAACCGGGCCAATCGCTTTATGAAATATCCGGTTATTGTCCCCGGCGAACCGGTCAACATGAGCACCTATCGTGACCTGTACCGGAAAGACAAACGGGCGGCCCTGGAAAAAGCGACTGAACAATTCCGGGATTCGTACCGCGAATGCATCCGGGAGTATCGGGAAGCATTCCCCCGATAATCAGATGTTGCCGGCATATACGTAGTCAAGATGCTGGCGCGCTACTTCCACGAGAGACATGAGCTCGTCCACCGGTACCGGGCCGGGATCACGCATACGGTAATCAGGGTGATACCGGGAAAGATGCAGGGGAATGTCCGGCCGTATGTCAGCAAGCCATGCCGCAATAGATTCTATTTCCTTTTTTGATGAATTCAAACCGGGAATGACCATTGTTGTTATCTCTATGTGGGTTTTCGTCGCAGCCTGTTTGATTGTCTGTAAAACAGGTTCGAGGCTACCGCCGCATACAGTCCGGTAGAATTCATCGCTTAATGCTTTTAAATCAATATTCATGGCATCTACCAGGGGCAACAAGTCCCCAAGCGGTTCGGAATTGATGTAGCCGTTTGTGACCACAACCGTGGAAAGACCATTATTCCGGACAAGACGGAAGGTATCGCACAGGTATTCAAAATTTATACCAGGTTCATTATAGGTAAACGCGAGACCGCAGTTTCCACGGGGAACCGCTGCCCTGGCCGCTTCAGCAAGCGCTTCCGGAGTCATGACCACCGGATAGCCGTTGTTGCCTGTTCTGGAAGTTTCGCCATGAGCATGAGGT
>CAZVEL010000143.1:0-12947 GCA_964626305.1 uncultured Treponema sp.
GAGTCGTATGGTACACTCACGGCAAATGAATACTCGCGTGAACGGCGGGCCCGGCTGACAGCTGTTGTAGAACGGTATATACCGCCCGATACGGCTTCACGTATCAGGATAACCGGACATGACGGGAGCCGCTGGTCCCGTTATGAAACGGCGGCCCGGGACCGCATTCTTCTTGATGTACCCTGTTCCTCTGAACGGCACGTGCTCGCGTCGGAACAACATCTTGCTGCGTGGTCCCCCGCACGTATACGGAATCTTGTATTCCGGCAGTGGGCACTCCTTTCCGGAGCCTGGCTTGTTCTTTCCCCGGGCGGATATCTTGTATACGCGACATGCGCGCTTTCACCGGAAGAAAACGATGGTGTGGTACGGAAATTGTTAAAAAAATATGACGATGCATCGGTCCTGTATCCGCCCCCGGATACCCAGCCGAACCTTGCGCACCATATCCCCGAAAAAACAGAATACGGCACCATGATTATGCCCGATACTTCGGATGGCTCCGGTCCGTTGTATTTTTCCCTGATACAAAAACTCGACAAATAGTTATGCGTTTTCGAAACCGAGGTTTTCACCACTTTGATACGGTCTTCGATACAATACTTCATAGAGGTTCATCATGTCCTGGGCAGAAAGATTAACAAAACTTGTTCCGTACGTAATGGACTCCTCTTCTTCGAAGCGACGAACTACCCGTGCAGAACAACAAATGGGCTCTTCACGTTTTTTCATTTGTATTTCAATGGAGAATAGTGATCCTTCCCGTATGGGAGTACGTATTTCTGACCGCGGCAATGAAAAAAGCACACCGCCGGGACTCATATCCAGAATTTTCGGTTCATGACCCGGGGCTCTTTTAGGCTCTGATTCAACAGAAAAGTATCCGGTTTCCTTGAGATACCAGGCGAGAATCCGGGTAAAATCCCAGAGATAATCGACCATGCCGATATCGAACGAATCACCGTTTTTGTTCGAAATATAGATATATCCCACCACGTACTGGTAATACACGATTGGGCACCAGATTTCTGACGAGATACCCAGTTTCTGCTTTTCATTGAGAAGCTTTTCAAAATGTGATCCCTCTATGAAATAGTTCGGGTCTTCAAAGGATTCTTCTATGGATTCTGTTATAATTCTACCCTCGGGATAGGGATCGGTTTTGGGAAGTGTAGATGATGTTGAGGGAATAAACAGAACTTTGCCGGTTTTACTTACCAGTTCTTCTTCAAAACGGGAGGGTTTCTGGGTTCTGAACATGATAATGGTGTTTTCGCTTGATCTGAGTGCTACATCTTTCTTGAAACGGTTGATAACATCCGGTAGGGTTTTATCCCTGAAATTGGAGGAAAGTTCAATTTCGTCAATACTGATGTATTCAGGGCACACCGGGTAGGAAAGATTGATATCTTCATTCGGGAGACGGAATAACACCTGGACGTCACGGGGTTTTTTTACCCGGATAAATTTCCGCTGAAGGCTGCGAATAAGCTGATGCGGGCAATCAAGACGGATATCCCGGTCACGGGTATCACGAACTGTTGATTCAAATGCGTATGTTTTCCCATGACAGTCAAAATACCCGATAATCCGTTCGCAGACCGAGAAACAGGCATTGTCAATAGTGTCTAGAAGGGTTACACAAACACCGTCACGGTTATAGTCTCGAATCACTCCGGTTCCCGCTGTGGACACCCCATGAAACCGGACCGGATGCTCATTCTGTACAACTGATTTGAATAAAAATTCTTTTTCTATATGTGAAACATTCTGTATCATGGTGTAGAGTATATCATGACAAGTATACTGGACGCAAAAAAAAAAGTGTATTAGAATGGTTTTCAGACCCGATGCATACAGGAGTAGTTCCTAATGTCTAACAAAAAGCTTACAAGAGAAGAAATCCTGTCTGGGATAATTGAAACTGAAACTCTGCTCAACAAGATCCAGGACGTTGACGTTCTCATGGAGCAGATACTTACCGAAGCCCGAAAGGTTGTACAGGCTGATGCCGGGTCGATTTATGTGCGTGACGGAGATCGCCTGGCCATTCATTATGCCCAGAATGATACGCTTCAAAAGCAGCTTCCTCCCGGACAAAAAATCGTACATTCCTATTTTTCTTTTCCGATAAATGAGACGACAATAGCCGGATACAGTGCGTTAACCAATTCGCTGGTAAATGAACATGATGTGTATGAAATTTCACCTGATAAACCGTATAAATTCGGTCGGCAAAGTGATGCTGTTTCCGGATACCGCACCAAGAGCAACCTGACCATTCCGCTTCGAACGTCTGCCGGTCGTATTCTTGGTGTCCTCCAGGTACTGAACGCACTCGATGATGACGGAAATGTTACCTTTTTCGATAAGGACGACGAACTGTATATCAGTCATTTTGCCTCGAATGCTACCGTCGCACTTGAACATGCTCATCTGACCCGTTCCATGGTTCTTCGCATGATCCGGATGTCCGAGCTTCGTGACCCAAAGGAAACCGGGCCCCATGTCAACCGTGTTTCAAGCTATGCGGTGGAGATCTACGACCGCTGGGCATTCAACAATTCCGTGGATGAAAATGAGAGTAAAAAGTTCCGTGATACCCTGAAAATAGCAGCCATGCTGCACGATGTGGGCAAAGTCGCTATTTCGGATCTGATTCTGAAAAAACCCGCCCGGTTTACCGAGGAAGAGTACCTCATCATGCAGGGCCATACCTGGCTCGGTGCAAAGCTTTTTAATGAAATAGAATCTCCGGTTGATCGTGTCGCCCGGGAAGTGGCTTTGACGCACCACGAGAACTGGGACGGCACCGGCTATCCTGGAAAAGTGAATGTTGAAAACGGTGCTTCAACCGGTGGAAAAAAGAACGGAAAGGCAAAAGGACTAAAAGGTGAGGAAATACCCATTTCGGGAAGAATAGTCGCCCTTGCCGATGTATACGATGCTCTTTCCTGTAAACGGGTATACAAGGAACCTTGGGCGGAAGACAAGGTTCTGGAAGAAATAAAAACCCTTCGGGGCAGGAAATTTGATCCAGGCGTAGTCGACGCGTTTTTCGAAATTCTTCCAAGTATAAAGTCTATTCAGGAACGTTTCCCGGACGTTGAGGAAACTGCCTGAAAAGGCGGGTTATTTCACGATCAAGTGCGTTCGCGAATTTATTAAGTTCTTTTTTCCCGAACTGTCCAGTTTTCTCCGGTGCCAGACCACTATTGTACAGATCAAGCATGAGGTTCCTCATCGCTAGTCGTTCACGAATATTCTCATCGGTATATACGGTTCCCCGGTCATTTATTACCAGGATTCCGTTATCAACAAGACGCCGTGCGAGCGGAATATCCCGGGTAATGACCAGGTCGCCGGGATTGGCGTTTTCCACAATGTAATCGTCAGCGGCATCGGGTGTTGTATCAGCAATGATCATGGTTACCGGCGCATCGGATTCCCGCGGGATATCGCGGTTCGCCACATAATACACCGTAAGAGAAAGTCGCTTCCCCGCACGGCAGATCATGTCGCGCACGGGAACCGGACATGAGTCTGCATCAACCCAGAGTATCATGCGTATCTGGTTCCTTTGAGCGGAACTGTTGCGAGATAGGCGATTCCTTCACCGGAAAGGGTGAGCGTGCCTGCGCCGGCAGGTATGAAAATGGAACTTCCGCGAGGCAGCGTATCTGATCTGTGCCGGCCGTCTCGAATTTCAAGAGTACCGTGGGTTACAAGAATAATCGAGGGAGCTGAAAAATCGGATTCCAGGGAATTGCTTTCCAATTGAATGATAGAAATCTCGAATTCTTCGGCAGGTGACGGGTATCGGGATACCGTCTCCGAGGAAACCGGTATAACGCGCTGGGGTGTGTGTGACCCCGGTGTAATGACAGATAGAAGCTCCCGGATATCAACATGCTTCTTTGTCAGCCCGCCACGAAGAACATTGTCCGAATTTGCCATGAGCTCAAGTCCGGTGCCGGAAAGGTATGCATGTAAAATACCTGCCGGCAGGTAAAGTGCTTCCCCCGGTTCAAGCAGTACCGTGTTGAGGTAGAGCGGCGAGAGAATACCGATGTCATCGGGATATTCGGTTGCCAGCAGTCGAACCGCCGAAAGCGGATGGCGTTCAGCATTGGAAGCGGAAAAATTGGGTATTGAGTCAAGAATCCTGAACAATTCCACTGTTATCCTTTTTTTCACCGTTTCGGATAATGACCACAGTTCCTGTAAAAACATGCGGTAGTCACCGTTAGCTTCCAGCGTGGCAATTGGTGAAACCAGATCACGGATTCCTGTTTGTCGTATCAGTTTTGCCGTTTCTTCAACCGGACGAAATCCGCATAGCGCAGTGAATCGTGAGAGGGCGAGAATTGTTTCCGGTTTATGATTCTGATCATGGTAGTTTCTTTCTGGTGATGAAAGAGGGATTCCCCGCCGGTTTTCCCGGTTCCACCCTTCCTTTGCCTGCGCTTTTGCCGGATGTGCCTGAATTGAAAGAGGATGTTCTGCCGATAAAACCTTAAAAAGATAGGGGAGAGTATCTCCGAATCGTTTACGGCAATCAGTTCCTAAAAAGTAATCAGGGTTATTTCGTATTGCGTCGTTTAGTGTTACCGGGCCGGAGCTGGTTATTATCCTGCTTGGCGCCGAACTATGTGCGCCCATCCAGAGTTCAGCGATGGGAGTTTGTTCGGAGTTTTTAAAATTTAACAGTGACGGAATCCCGTCTTTTGATCCCCAGGGATAGTGTCGAAGTTCATTGTCCAGAAAAAACCATTTCTCAGTCAAAATCAGATAACCTGGTCAATTCGGGAAATCATCTTCAGGGCAAGCTTTTCCGCCTCTGAAAGATCCAAACTGGCAGTTTCATTGCTGTGTTTCAATCTTTCTTTATAATACTCGTCTGCGGCAAGAATGCCTGCGAGGATAGCGATTTTCAGGGGATCCTCAAGTTTCGCCGAAGCTTCAACACGGGCGACTGTTTTTTTGTAATGAGTGTAGATTGCGTCAAGATACTCAGGCTTTTCATCTGCCTGGATGGCGAAAGAGGCTCCCAGCAAATCAATTTGCAAATTACCCTTTGCCATGGTTTCCGCCTTGCTAGAAAATGTCTATCTGGCCGTCATCTTGATCGGAATTGTCCGACTCCGGTGTTTCCGGTTCAGATCCGGCGGATTCAGCTTCATTGTACGGTTCATCAGCGGGTTCAGGGTCTGTGTCATTCTCCATGGAAGGAGCAGACGCAGGCTCTTCCTGAACCGGTTCGCTGGTGATTGCATTTTCAAGTGCGCCCAGTTGTTCGAGCGCGTTGAGAATACCTGCCTCGATCTTGCCCTGATCATCCTTGAATCCACTCACGAATCCTTCCAGTTCAATAACACGCTGTTGCAGCGTAGTGAGCTGTGAACGGAGGTGTTCGTTTTCCGCAGTAAGCGAAGTTATCTTTCCTACTGCTTTTTCTACACGGTTTTCAAGAAGATGGACTTGATCAAGACTGAGCATACTCAGGCTTCCAATGCCTTTTTGGCAGTGGCGACCACGGTTTTAAATGCTGCCGGGTCTTCAATAGCCATGTTTGACAGCGCCTTGCGGTTAATTTCCACACCGGCCTTGTTCAAACCCTGGATAAAGCGGGAATACGAAATTCCTTCGGGACGAACCGCTGCATTGATACGTGATATCCACAGCGTACGCATATCACCTTTGCGATCACGGCGAGATACATAGCCATGGACCAATGCCTTGACAACGGCATCTTTTGCAGCTTTGTAGTTTGTTCCCCGACGACCGCGGAATCCCTTTGCCAGCTTCAGGATTTTTTTGCGGCGATCCTTTCTTTTACTTCCATCTATAGCTCTTGCCATTCTATTACTCCTGAACGATTAACCGTACGGTAAAAGTTGTTTTCTGATCTTTGCTGTATCAGCATCCGACGCAATTCCTGCGTGACGAAGATTTCTCTTGCGCTTTGCCGATTTCTTCGTAAGAATATGGCGAAGATTCATCTTCTTGTACTTTACTTTACCGCTTGCGGTAAATGAGAAACGCTTCGCAGCGCATCGCTTGCTTTTCATCTTGGGCATAGTAATTCTACCTCATCATTTTTTGGCTTTTGGCGCGACAGTCATCGACATAAAGCGGCCTTCCATAGCCGGCTGCTTTTCGACAACATAATCTTCACCTAACCTGCTTAATACGTTATTGAGAACAACAAGACCAAGTTCGGTATGAGCCAGTTCGCGTCCACGAAACCGGATAGTTACCTTTACTTTGTCTCCCCCTGCAAGAAACTGCCGTACATGTTTTGCCTTGAAGTCGAGGTCGTGACTGTCGATCTTCGGCTGCATACGGATTTCCTTGAGCATCTGCAATTTTTGTTTCTTCTTGGAGTCACGGAGCTTCTTCTCCATTTCGAAACGATATTTGCCATAGTCAAGAATCTTGCATGCGGGCGGGTTCGCCTGCGGTGCAACTTCTACCAGGTCAAGACCGGATTCACGAGCTCTATTGAGCGCTTCAAGAGTAGGGACTATACCCTTTTGTTCGCCATTCTCGTCAATCAGTCGTACCTCACGCACACGAATTTTTTCGTTTATTCGTAATCCTCTATTGTCCGCCAACGATCCCCCTTGTGCTGACCTCCCCGAAGAGGTCGTTTTTGCACGAAATTCTCAATAAAAGTTCAACTGCGACTATAACAATTATTCTAGTTTCCTGTCAAGGACACGTAACCAGCTTGCATCTGTGTTATACACTGTGTTATTTTATCTTCATGGATTTACTGACTGTTTTATTGGTTCCTGCTGCATTTGTCTATTACTCCGCTGGCAACCGTTTTTCCAATCTTCCAGCCTACCGGATGGCCTACGGAACCGGTCTGGTCTGTGGTATGATTCTTGCGATCCTTCATGCCCTGGTAACCGGTCTGCTTCCCTGGAACACTTCTCATGAAGCGTTGTTATACACGGTTCTGCTGTTTTCTTTGGTGATCATTCCCTTCGGCATTGGTCCTGTCCTGTTGAATCTTGTGTTTGTTGCTCCCATACAGGACCGGATTCAACGGATCGTTCCAAAGCTTTTCGGTATTTTATCCGTTTATCTTCCATATATAATCATTACCCGGTACGCGGTACCCGATGTATGGATCCTGATAATGTTTCCGGTATTGCTTGTTTCCATGATTTTTCTCGCTGATATTCGCTTGAAACGCTATGTTTTCTCGATTCGTCTGAGACCAACTCTCGGAGGAGCGCTTTTTGCCCTGCTTCCGGTAATTGTTTCGCTTGTGATACTGCCGCTGCTGGTTGTCCTGTGGCATTTTTGTTTTCATCCGTTATTGTTCTGGATACCATCCCTTGTTTTGACGGGTTTCTCTGCGGGAATGCGTATCAAAAAGTATATCTAACCTGCTGCTACCAGAATTGTTGAAAACAAAAGGCTGCCTGCAGGCAGCCTTTTGTTTGTTTTGGGAGCTTATGCCTGTCCTGCGCTTCCCAGAACGTTGGTGTTCTTGTGGCTGTAAAGCTTCTTCAGCTCGTCACGGGCCGGTCCGAGATACTTGCGGGGATCGAATTCTTCCGGTTTTTCGGCGAGAACCTTGCGGATGGCAGCGGTCATGGCAAGCCGTCCGTCGGAGTCAATATTGATCTTGCAAACCGCGCTCTTGGCAGCCTTGCGGAGCTGTTCTTCGGGAATACCAACAGAGTTGGGGAGGCTTCCGCCGTACTGTTCAACCATCTTTACGTATTCGATCGGAACGGATGATGATCCATGGAGAACAATGGGGAATCCGGGGATGCGCTTTTCGATTTCTTCGAGGATATCGAAGCGGAGGGGCGGGGGAATCAGCACGCCATCGGCATTCTTGGTGCACTGGTCGGGAGTGAATTTGGTGCGGCCATGGCTGGTTCCGATGGAAATGGCCAGGGAATCAACGCCGGTTTTCTTAACGAAGTCTTCAACTTCTTCAGGCATGGTGTAGTGGCTTACTTCTGAGGAAACATCGTCTTCCACACCGGCGAGAACACCAAGTTCTCCTTCAACGGTAACATCGTACTGATGTGCATAGTCGCAGACTTTCCTGGTAAGTGCGACGTTTTCATCGTAGGAAAGGTGTGATCCATCGATCATGACCGAGGAAAAACCGTTTTCAATGCAGTCCTTGCACAGTTCAAAGCTGTCGCCATGGTCAAGGTGCAGTACTACGGGAATGTCATATCCGAGTTCATTGGCATATTCTACTGCGCCACGGGCCATGTTGCGCAGTAGGTTTGAGTTGGCATATTTGCGGGCTCCGGAGGAAACCTGCAGGATAACCGGTGATTTTGTTTCAACGCATGCCTGGATAATAGCTTGAAGCTGCTCCAGGTTATTGAAGTTGTACGCGGGGATGGCATAACCGCCCTTGACCGCTTTAGCAAACATGTCACGGCTGTTTACAAGACCGAGGTCTTTATAGTTTGTCACATGTAACTCCTTGAATAATAAAAGATGTCTTATAGTAAGGATAACGTTGTTTTTGGTCAATACGATAAAATAAACGGTTTGACAAAGCATTTTCTTCAACATATAATAAGGACTGGCTGTATTCTTTCCGATGATGATAGAGTAGTTAAAAGGAGTTAGGGATGAAACAAGGCGGTTTAATCATCGCGGGCCTTGTCCTTTTGTTCTCCCTGTGTATGGCGCCGCTCGCGGCTCAAAGCAGGTCTGTGAACTACGAGACGTATAATGTGGATGAATTCGACAATCCCGATGCGTCCGATTGGGCATGGTTTGCTGCTGGAAGCAAATTTACAACAGATGGATATCCGGTTCTCAAGTATTTTGACGGTATGCCCAACGCAATTCGGGTAATGCAGGACGAAGATGCAACCGGGCAAAAATTTCTTGGTATGGAAGTCAAGTTCGACCGCAAGGGAGATAACTGGGTTGATATAGTCCCCGTTGAACCGGGGTCAGGAGACGAGGTCGTCCCGAAGGAAATTCCCTTCAAGGGACGTATCGCACGCCTTGACTTGTGGGTATGGGGTGCGAACTATAACTATGAACTCCAGGCTCTCGTTCGGGACAGTAACGGAAGAGTTCATACCATTTCTTTCGGTCTGGTTAACCATGAGGGCTGGAAGAACATGTCGGTTAATATTCCTGCCAATATTCAGCAGGTATCTCCTTATCTGAATGGTACACAGCAGATGTCTTTTGTGGCATTCAGGCTCAGGACCATGCCGACCGAACGGGTTGATGCTTTTTACATCTTCTTTGACCAGTTCAAGGCGCTTACCGACACTTTCATGCCGTCCTACGACGGATTCGAACTTGTTGGTGCGGATTTCTCGGATGTAAAATCAGATAATGCACAACAAGGAGCACAGTAAATGAAGAAATTGCTAATCGGTGTAATTGTTTGCTTGTTGGTGCTGGGAGTTTTTGCGCAGACTGCTTCAGAGGATCTGAATCTTGATACACCTGATGCGTCCATGATAGGAACGGAGTCCGCTGAACAGAAGCTCAAGGAAATTTCCATTGACAAGTATGAAAGCGAAGGAACCTGGGCTGCCGCCATGTCTCCGGATGAAGGTGTCATCAGGGCCCGTCTTTTTGATGGGGCCCCCGCCGGCAAGGAACCGATTCCTGAGGAAGAAGGCCTTGAAATTCCGGACGAAAAGGTTCTTGGTGTTCGGGTGGACTTTTTCCGCCGCGGATATAACAGCTTTACCGTTAATACCGTTAAACCGCTTCCTGTTGAGGGAATCGCAAAAGTGGTGAATGTATGGGTTGTCGGAAGGAATTATAACCATACCCTCAAGCTGATGCTCGAGGATTACTGGGGAACTCCCTTCGAGCTCTACATGGGCAAGCTTAATCATTCCGGCTGGAAAAAGATGAGTGTTGCCATACCACCACAGCATCCTGATGGACGTTCGGGAATTATCCAGAAGGATTATCACTACAGTACCCGTATGGGACTCAAGGTTGTCGGCTTCCGTGTCGAGTGTGATCCCACAGACGCATACGGTAGTTACTACATTTACTTTGATGATCTTCGGGTTGTTTCGGATCTCTACGAACTCGAAGCTCGTGATGTTGATGACATGTTCGATAACTGGTGATACAATCTGTTGCGTATATCGGCCGCCTTTCGGGCGGCCTTTTTTTACCCTGAATCAGGAAGTTGTAATGAGTGCAGAATGTACGGTCCGGAGCAGTGATAACGATTTTTTCAGGAATATCTATTTCTTTCATGCAATGCCGGAAGAATCACTAAACAAAATTGCTGCACTGTGTACCGAGCAGGCGTATTCCGAGGGTGACATTCTGTTTTTCGAAGACATGAGCGGAGACAGTTTTTTCATCATACTGGAGGGAGAGCTGGAAATATGGAAACGATATGGAACATCCGAAGCCGTTCTCCTTGGAATCAGTACAACCGGACAGCCTCTCGGTGAAATGGCCCTTATAGATAATCGTCCGCGAAGTGCTACGGTTCGGGCAAAAACTCCGGTTCGGGTATACAGAATTCAGGCAAGAGATTTTCACACGCTACTTTCAACTGATACCGCCATGTGTCTTGCCCTTCTGAAAGCGGTTACCATGATGGTGCGGCGTTCAAATGAATATCACCTGCTTGATCTGGACAAACAGAATCGTGAATTGAGCCGTGCGTATGCCGAGCTCAAAGCCTTGCAGGATGAGCTGTTAAGCCGTGAGCGGCTTTCGGTTATCGGTAAATTTTCTTCCCTTATTCTCCATGATATACGCAATCCCCTTTCAGCGCTGAACAGTCGTGTACAGTTGCTTTTGACAAACCGGGATAACCGGAGCTATCTGGAAACGGCTGTAGCCGGTATAAATCATGATATTTCCCGTATGGAGACCCTTGCGGCCGAATTTCTGGATTATGCACGGGGTGAAATACGGCTTGATATGGGTATTGTAACGGTGGAGGAACTCTTTGCCCGTCTTACAGAAGCCCTTGCACCACGAATTGATGCGGCCGGGGTACTCCTTCATACCGAATCAGAGGTTACCAGGCCCGTGATCATGGATGAGCACAGGATGCTCCGGGTGCTTGTAAATGCCGCAGAAAATGCCTGTGCTGCTATGCCTGACGGAGGGGATCTGTATATTGCAGCGAAAGAAAGCGCCGGTTCACTCGTTCTTGTTGTCCGTGATACCGGAACGGGTATGACCCAGGATGTTATTGACAATATTTTCAAGCCCTTTTATTCGGCCTCAGCCGGTGGTACCGGGCTTGGTATGCTTATCATAAAATCCATTGTGGAAGCTCATAATGGGGCCATTACGGTTGATTCTGTGCCGGATGAAGGTACGACCATAACGATCTCTCTACCCTTACGGCATTAGGCTCTGACATATAAAAAAGCGTTTTTTATTTTCCCTTCCTGAATAATGCAGCCCCGTTTCCTGAGGACCCATGCCATCCTGCCGGCATGTTTTCCCGCGCCGGCCTTGCGCAGGTCGGCAACCGTAAAGGGTGACGGGAGGTTTTCCGGTAAGAGTGCAGCATACTCTGAAAGATCCCGGAAAGTTCTGGTTTCCCTGATTGTTTCAAGTTCACGGTTGTCTATACGTATGCCTTTTCTCCGCCAGCTTCCTGTTCCGTCATTGATCCTGCGTTCCAGCACATCGGCGAAAACCGTGGTTATGGAAAGATTGGGATGACCTACGAGATCGTAAATTCCGGTCAGTTCGCCGAAGAGCTGGTATATCGTTCCATGTTTGGGACTTTTCCGGCAGGAAAGCAGTGTCCCGTCAACATCACAGGTTTGAATCTGCAGGTTTACGGCTATGGGATAAACAAGCTCGACGTGGTTTTCCTGTATCAGCAGCTCCAGTTTCTTTCGAATTTTTCCGAATCCTGTTGTCTGTATTTCGATAATGGAGCCATCCCTGCGGATTCCATCACAAATTACCCCATTCAGTGCAACTTCAACGGATCCTTCCGGACCGCACCAGGAATTCTTGAGGGTTTCATGAAGAGCGGTCTCGTTCCAGGTGTTGATCATGTATATTCCAGCAACTCCACTGCATTCAACTGTTCAAGAAAATACCAGGTTACCACCAGGCCTTTATCTTCTGCCATCCGTTTCCGGCAGACATGATAGGCAATCATGCGGTTTGTCGGAAGGGGCAGGGGAACAGGGAATCCGTTAATATCCACGATACTGCTCATGGCAAGTTCATGAGATATTTCCCGGGTTTCTCCTTCAGGATACACGATGTGATACTCATACAGGGTCATGTCATTACTATAGCGGTATTTACCCCTGTCTGTAAATAAAATCCCTCCGAATGCGATTTCTGCAAAAAAACGCATAAAATGATTGACATTGCGAATTTTAATGCTAGAATAGGGTAAACGTGGTAAAAAGTGGGGGAAAGTAGGAAAAAGTGGATGCGACCTTGTTGACCGGAGAGTACCGCAATACGCTTGACGAAAAGGGACGGATTATGTTCCCGGTCAGGTTGCGGACTGAGCTTGACGAGTCGTCCCTTATCCTGACACGCGGGATAGACCGCTGTCTTTGGCTTTTTCCGCCGGAGCAATGGAAGGTCCTTTCCGACAAGGTTATGGAGTCAGCTTCCCTGTTCCAGTCACAGTCACGTTCAGTTCTGCGCCGTCTTGTTGCTCCCGCCCAGGTGGTGGAATTCGACAAGACCGGCCGGATCTCGATTCCCCATAGTCTGCGCGAGTTTGCCGGACTTGGGAAAAACTGTGTTTTTCTGGGGATCAACAAGTATTTCGAATTGTGGGATTCGCAGGAATACGAAAATTATCTGGGGGGGAGTGAAGCTGATTTCCGTGAGGCAACTGAAGGCCTCGGGAATATCTGTCTTTAATAGCCATGGAAGCAGTCCATACATCGGTGTTATTAGCGGAATGTCTCGAATATCTCGCGCCGGAGTCGGATCGGGCTCTCATGGTG
>CAZVEL010000144.1:0-4587 GCA_964626305.1 uncultured Treponema sp.
GCCTTGTTCATACCAAGCAACTCTGCGGTTTTTCCGCGATGCCAGCTGTTCTTATCCAGAGCCGCAAGGATGCATTCACGTTCCGCCTTTTCACGGGCACCGGCCGCTGAATGGATTGGAGCATCCTGGGATTCACGATGCGCAACCACCTTTTCACGAGGTATCCCGACATCTTCCCCGGACGATACAACCGTCCCACCGGCAGATCCATCCGGTTCTTCGTCGTATCTGCTTCCCTTTCCGCAATTCTGATCCGATTCCACAGCAGCCAGCAGCTCCGGCGGCAGGACCTCGGTATCTATTATACCCGCCGCGGTCAGTACCACCGCCCGTTCTATAACATTCTGCAGCTCACGGATATTACCCGGCCAGTTATATGCATAAAACGCCCGAAAGACCGCCGGCGTAAACCCGGTTATCTTCTTTCCGCCATGGACTGCCGCAGATTCCAGAAAGGTCTCGGCCAAATCGGCGATATCTTCCCTGCGGTTACGTAATGGAGGCAGGTCAAGGGCTATCACGTTTATACGATAATATAAATCCTGACGGAACTGTCCGTCTTCCATCAGGTCCCGCAAATTCTGATGTGTTGCACAAAGAATACGTACATCCGTACGCACCGGCCGTGTTCCTCCCAGAGGTTCGTATTCGTGTTCCTGAAGAACCCGCAGCAATTTGACCTGTAACGCCTGACTTATTTCGCCTATTTCGTCAAGAAAGAGCGTTCCCCCCTCGGCAATAGCAAAACGGCCGGGTTTGTCCCGGTCTGCACCGGTGAACGCGCCTTTCTTGTATCCGAATAATTCAGACTCAAGGAGGTTCTCGGGCAAGGCGCCGCAGTTAATGGCAACAAAGGGCTTTCCCGCTCTGGGGCTCATTTCGTGAATGGTTCTGGCAAGCACTTCCTTGCCGGTTCCGGTTTCCCCGGTAAGCAGGATCGATGCACTGCTGTCCGATACCGCCGGCAACATCGCCATGATGGTTTCCATAGCCGGACTCTTGCTGGTAAATCCGGATTCCTTGCGGCGTTCTGCAAGTTCCCGCCGAAGATTTTCCAACTCACGTAAATCCCTGAATGTTTCAGCCCCGCCAAGAACGGTCCCGTCGGAATCAACAAGAAGTGCGGTAGAAACACTGATCGGAATACGTTTCCCTTTTGCTGAAAGACAAAATCCGGCGCGGTCAATAACCGGAACACCGGTATCCATGGTCTTACGTAACGGACATTCAGACTCACACATGTTCGACTTGAATACCTCAAAACAGTTTTGTCCAATAGCGTTGGCGCGCTTTACACCGGTTATCTGTTCTGCGGCCCGGTTGAATGAGGTTATTTTCCACTCTTTGTTTACCGTGAATACACCATCCGAGATGCTCTCAAGTATATCCGCGGTAAGAATGTCGTTATCCATCACTACACTATACCACAGCTCAGGGATTGTTTATCAGGGCTGATTCTAGTGCATGCCCCATCCGGCGGATGTTTTCAAGCCATTCGCCTGAAAGCGGATCAAGGGGTACTACCGGAACTCCGAGTTCATCCGCGATACGGTTTGCCGAGTCTTGTGAAAACTGTTCCTGCACAAACACCGCTTTCGCACGTTCTTTCCTGGCTTTCTCCACGAGTGCGGCGAGGGTTCGCACGGTTGGCTCCCGTCCTCCCGTTTCAACCGCTTCCTGGTGGAGATCAAACTCGTCAAGAAAATAACCGAAGGCCGGATGATACACGAGAACCGTAGTTCCTTTCAGGGGAGATAGTCTTTCCACGAGATCGTCAAATACCGAATCAATTTCTGAAACAAGGGCCGAATACCGGGTTTCATACATCGCACTATTGTCCGGATTGACTCGGGAAAGCGCTTCAAGGACATTTCGAGCCATTGCTTTTGCCGGAGTACGTCCAAGCCAGCTGTGGGTATCCACATTGTGCTCATGGTCACCATGATGGTCATTCAGATGCCGGAAGGTAACGCCCCTGGTGCCATCAACTACCGGGAGAGCCATAAACTGGGAGCGGACCTTTGCAAGCAGCGCTTCCTCAAAATCCGTTCCTGAAAGAATCCAGACAGCTGCTCGGCTGAGTTTCTCGAGCTGGCGAGGTGTCGGTTCATAGGAATGCGGATTCTGTCCTGGACCGACGAGTACAAGAATCTCGACATCATCTCCACCTATGCGTTCAACAAAAAAGTGTTGAGGAAGAATACTCACGGCTATGACCGGTTTATCCCCATTCAACGTTCCATTATCCGGGGAAGCCATGGCGGTGAGTCCCGCGGTTGCTAAAACAATCAAAACAATTCCGGTTACCAGTGTTCTCATCAAAAAAATCTCCTGCTGTACATACAGTACGTAATTATTGCTTTTTTTGCAAGTCGTTTGCATTTCTATGTGTTTTTTTTCAGCACTCTCTTGAACCCATTTCGTAAAGCAGGTATAACCTTTCCAAGGCGTTCCCCCCTGCCAACAAGTCAAGAAGGAATCATGAAACAGGAAAAACTGACAAAATCCCTTTTGGGTATCGGCATGCCGATCCTTGCCGGCATGGCGGTAACACAGGTACAACAGATAACCGATCAGGCCTTTCTCGGCAACGCATCTCCGGAATATCTGTCCGCGGTTGGCAACGCAGGATTCACCATCTGGACAACCATGTCCTTTCTCTTCGCACTGGGTACCGGTACCGCCATTCTTGTTGCCCAAAAAATAGGCGAGGAAAAACCTGAAGAAGCAGAAGCAATTCTCGGATCAACATTCGTTTTTTCCAGTTTCTTCTCTGTCCTGCTTTTTGCAATCTGGTTTTTTGGCAACCGGTTTATTTTCGGGCTTATGGGCCTTGAAGAACCGATACTGTCCTATGCGGCACTATACGCAAAAATTTTCGCGGTGGGACTCCTCTTTTCTGGAATCAATACCGCGGCCATGGCTGTGTATAACGGCACCGGGTACACCAAGCCACTCATGCTGGCGTCCATACTCCGGGCGGGAATCAACATCTTTCTCGACTGGGTGCTCATATTCGGGAACCTCGGCTTCCCGGCAATGGGAATCGCCGGGGCAGCTATCGCGACCCTGACCGCCGAGATTATCGGTGCCGCGTACACGATTACCGCGGCCTTTTCCCGAAAACTGCCGGTCTTTCTTTCATTCACCGCCATCAAGCAGGCGAAACTCAGGGTATATCTCAAAGTCATCAGGATCGGGATTCCGGCAAGTCTCGAAGAGTTTTCCTGGAACATCGGAAACATCGTTCTCATCCGGTTCCTGAACGAGATAAACCCGCTTGCCGCGGGAATTTACACAATTGTAGCCTCAATCACCATGGTCCCCGCCCTCTTTTTCATGGCGATGGGAAGCGCGACCATGACGCTCTCGGGCCGGCGTACCGGTGAAGGCCGTCCGTCGGAAATCCGGCGAACCGGCCAGACCGCCCTGCTCATGTGCTGGGGTGCCTCCACTATATTCTTCGTGCTCTTTGTCGTTTTTCCCGAATCATTCGCCGGTATCTTTACCCGGGATACGTCGGTCATAGCACAAACCGGGTCAATGCTCCTGGTAAACTCCTTCGCGCTCTTTCCCCGCTCAGCAAACATTGTATTCGGCGGCGGAATCCGCGGCATGGGGGATACCCGCTGGATGCTTTTTACCCAGGTATTTGGCACCATCTTTGTACTCGTGTTTGCCCGGATTCTCATGTTCAGCTTCTCACTGGCCATCCTGGGGCTTTTTATCGCCGTTTTCCTCGATGAACTGACACGGGCACTCATGAACGGCAGACATTTTTATTCGAGTGTCCGCAGAAAGACCTTGGTCCTTGATACAGATTCCGGCATCAATCCTTTTCCGGGAACGTAACAGCTTTCAACAATTTTGGTAGCAGTAAAAAAAGAACCTGTTTCAGCGGATGAGGGGAGTCGAACCCCCGTCACGAGCTTGGGAAGCTCGGGTAATAGCCGTTATACGACATCCGCTGAAACAGGTCCTTATATGGTATCCGCATTGTATCCATCGCCATTGGAACTTGTCAACAGGCCGTTCAGAGTGTACTATATTTCACCATGAGCACCACACGAGATTATACCCGCGTGGGAGTCGTCAATCCATTTAACGCTCCCGTGTACTACATTGATGAAACAGACAGCACCATGAACGATGCCCGTGTTCTTGCAGAACGGGGCGAACCCGACGGAACGGTTATCTTTACCGGTATGCAAACTGCAGGCCGCGGCAGGGTTTCCGGCAGAGTCTGGGAATCCGGTCAACATGAAAGCCTTTTATGTACCGTCATTTTCCGGCGTACATCCGATCCCGTCATTACCCTCAGGACCGGACTTGCTGTCGCTCAAACATTCAACCGGCTGCTCCCCGCACGTGGAGATATTTCCGTGAAATGGCCGAACGATGTCCTTTTCCGCGGAAAGAAGTTAGCCGGTATCCTTTGTGAATCAGACGGTTCAACAATTTTGGTAGCAGCAGGTTTGAACCTCGCGCAAAAATCGTTCCCGACATATCTTGCCGATAAAGCCTCGTCCCTCTTTCTTGCCCGCGAAGCGTTCAGTGATAAAGCGGTGGTCCCCCCCCCGCCGCTTC
>CAZVEL010000145.1:0-2599 GCA_964626305.1 uncultured Treponema sp.
TCGCCGGCTGGTCCGACATGAAGGGCGGGGGGAGTGACCATGAGCAGCCATAAACGGGTAATTCCTGTCCTCCTTGCCCATTTTATTGCGGGATTGATTCTGTCTGTCATTGTCACCCTTAATGCTCCGCTGCCCGCTGACCTGCTTCCGCCATTCGTCCTTGCGTACCGGATACGGGCAGTTGTACTGTTCTTTATTCAGTATCTCCCGCCTTTATACATAAGCGGGTTGTTGATCGGCTTTACTATCTCGTTCAGCCGCCATGCAGATGAAGCGGTTGGTCGCTGGTCCGGTAAACTGCTCGGGATCCTGAAATCTTCATTCGTTATCATGCTGATTGTTATCGGCGGTCATGTAATCCTTACTGAAGGGGTGGCCCCAATTGCCCGGACACGTATGGCCTCGGCGGTTTCCCGTTCGGCAGACTATCAGGAACATGTGCGAATGAGCCGGGATTTGCTGCGAAACGATGAACCCCGTTCTGCCGAAAAGCAGGTTTTATCTGCCCTGGATATCTGGAAAGAAAGCCCCGACGCGTTAGAGCTTCTCGATGCCTGCCGGTATCGGTCCGCTGAAAAGTATGGATCGGACGTCATGCCGGAGCAGGATTCTGCTTCAGATACTGTTGTTTTACAGGAATTCAGCGGTATGACCGTTCTTGATGCGCTGGATATCTCCGAAGACGCGGCACGGGATCTGGATTTTTTCGATGCCCACTATTATGCCATGCTGGCATATCGCCTCTCCCGTCCGGATGATCCGCTCCGTGAACGTGCGCTCCGCATGGCTTCAGAGGCCTGGAACCGGATTGTGGAAGGAACGGCTCTTTTACATGCTCGCGATGATGCCGCATTATATGATGCAAAGAAAGCTGCCTATAACGCGCTCAATCAGGGTGATTATCTTACCGCATACTATGAATTTCTTGATTTACATGCACAGGATACCGCACGTGGTGATCAGAAACGGGATCCCGACCTTGAACGATTCCTCGAGATAGCCCGGCAGGGGGTTCTGGAAACCTTCTTCTTCATGGATGAGACCTTGCAGCTTCGCCCGTTCGAGTCCGCACGGAATGTATTGTTTACCCTTCGCCGTCTGGATGGAGGGACCGACGCGGTATATGCCGCCGGAGTTATATACACCAGGGATTCCGGCCGGGATGTTGTTTATTTGCGCGATTTTGAACTGGTTCGTCATAATATGTTTCATCAGATTGAATACCATATTCGGGTTCCCGTTGTAAAAATGTTTGCCTGGTCCGGGGATGACAAAGCGGCTCGGTCCCAGCTCCTGCTTCAGTCCGTGGATCGAAGTGGAGAGCGCCGGAAGCAGGGGCCGGTTGTTCTTGCCGGTAAGCCCGAATCCCGGGATATGAGTGTGCTGCTTCTTGATCTGCCTTACCGGGACTTTTCGTTGATTGTATCGGCGAACCGCGGAGCAGATTCGATGAACATGGTCGAGCTCATACGGTTCTATGACCGTGCGGAACACTATGGATTTGAACCGGGAATTTACCTCAGAGAAGTAATTCTCCGGCTTTCGGAGCCATTTATTCTGCTCATTCTTTCGGTGATGGCCCTTGTTGCCGGATGGAAGTATCGCCTGGGGAGCGGCGTTCTCTTCAAGGCTTGGTGGTTGCTACTGGTTCCCCTGTTTTCGGTTGTTTCCCATCTGGTCATACAGACAGTGCGGTTTTTTACCGGATTGTGCATACACTACTTTGTACTGACCGCGCCTGCCCTGGCAATGCTTTTGACCCTGGTATTCCTTGCGCTTTGTTTTACCGCCGCTTCTCTGTATTTTTTCGCCCAGCGGTCAGATTGAACGCCGCGGTCAGATTAACGGTTCAGCATGTTTTTGACGTACGGGTTATCCGGGCTCCAAGCGACTGCAGCCTGTCGGTAAGGTTTTCGTATCCCCGCTCAATCTGGTACACGTTGCGTATAATGCTTTCTCCCCGTGCGCACATTGCGGCAATAACCATTGCCATACCGGCTCGGACATCGGGAGAAACGAGATCAGACCCCTGGAGTACGCTGGGTCCCGAGACAACTGCCCGGTGGGGATCACAGAGAGTAATGCGCGCTCCCATGGTAATCAGTTTGTCCACAAAGAACATTCTCGATTCAAACATTTTCTCATGAACGAGAACAGTTCCTTTCACCTGTGTGGCGATTACGGTCATGATGCTGGTAAGATCGGGAGGAAATCCCGGCCAGGGTGAATCGTCGATTTTGGGAATCATGCCGCCAAGGTCGCAGTTCACCTGCAGCGCCTGCTGTGAGGGAACAGTGAGCGTGGTGCCCTCGATTGTCCACGAAATACCGAGTTTGCCGAAGGCTACCCGGAGCGGGCGCATGTCGCGCGGTTCAATGTCGGTGATGGTAATGCTTCCGGGGGTTCCCCCGGCCAAGGCCATAAAAAGACCCAATTCCCATGTAATCAGGACCGATACGAAAATCGGTTCCGGAAAGCGCCTTTCTGCCCTCGATGGTTAAAATGTTTGATCC
Organism: uncultured Treponema sp.; assembly: GCA_964626305.1. Lineage (GTDB taxonomy): Bacteria > Spirochaetota > Spirochaetia > Treponematales > Treponemataceae > Teretinema. The sequence goes on from CAZVEL010000145.1 coordinate 2,514, forward strand.
GATTCCGTTGATTGTGGCTCCCATACCATTGAGCATGCGGCATAAGTCCTGGACATGGGGTTCACTCGCTGCGTTGGTGATAATGG
>CAZVEL010000146.1:0-8133 GCA_964626305.1 uncultured Treponema sp.
CCAGGGAGAAAAATCAAAATGGCTTATTGTCTCACCATTTACAAAGACTGGATGCGTGATAACGTTTACGGCGGGGTTGATATCGCGCGCGCGCTCAGCGAACACCGCCACCTTCTGGCGGCCGAGGGTGCTCCGCAGGGCAATGAGCTGACGGTTCAAGTTCGATTCGGCAACGGTATCGTTATCAACGACCACAATCGTTCCCACCCCGCCGAGGCGCTTGTCCGCGGCGGCAAAGGAGCCCACCCCTCCTATTCCGAAGACCGCTACGGTCGCGGATGCGAGTTTTTCCAAAGCCTCTGCACCGAGAATCTGCATAGTACGGGAAAACATTTCATCCCTCCCGGGATGCTTCCCGCTGCAGGAAAAAGGGCGGTCCACCTTATTCGCCCAGTATTTTCACGAGCACCCGCTTGCGCCGGCCTCCGTCGAATTCACCGTAAAATATCTGTTCCCAGGGACCGAAATGGAGGTTCCCTTCGGTTATAGCGACTACCACTTCACGACCCATGATCTGGCGTTTCATATGCGCGTCGGCATTTTCTTCCCCCACATTGTGACGATAGGATGAAACCGGCTCATGCGGAGCGAGCTTTTCAAGCCAGAGATCAAAATCCTTGTGAAGCCCGCCTTCATCATCATTGATAAACACCGAGGCGGTTATGTGCATGGCGTTTACCAGACAGAACCCTTCCTGCACGCCGGATTCACGGACAAGGTCTTCGACCATCGGGGTAATATTGATAAACTCCCGCATATTCCGGGTGTTAAACCAGAGTTCTTTGGTCAAATGTTTCATGGTATCCTCCTCATTTCCGCTTCACATGCCGAAAGCCAGGCGTCATAGTGGGCGGAAAGTTTTTTGAGTTCGTTAAACACCGGAAGCGTATGTGCGGTGTTTCCATCCTTTTCAAGAAGTCGGGCAACCGGCACCAACGTGGTTGAGGTGCTGCTTACAAGGATCCCGTAGCGCCCGGAAAGGACTTCCGCGAGCCGGAGCGGGGATTCCGACCAGGAGAGGCCGGCTTCATCCAGCGACTGTAAAAAAGTTTTCCGGGTAATCCCCGATAAAACCCGGGCGGACGGCGGAGTATACACCGTTTCCGGTGCATCCTTTTCCACAAAAAAAACGTTTGTACGCGTTCCTTCGGTAATTTCTCCGGCACGGTCCACGAGCAAAGCATCATAACAACCTCGCAAGGAAGCCGTGCGAAATGCGACAGTAGAAAGAAGCATGGAAAGACTTTTTGCTTTGGGAAAATGGCGTTCTCCTTCATAGAGAAGACAATCAACCCCGGTTGTTTTCGCATTCTTTGGCGGGAAAACTGCCGGCTGTGAAAGGATATACCAGTCTGCCGGACGGCCGTCGTGGGCAAGCACCACAATACGCAGATTTGCATCCACAAGTTCGAGAGATACAACGAGCACCCGGAGCGAGGTAATCAGATCATCCCGGTCCAACGTATGTTCAACCCCGAGAATTTGTGCCGAGGAAAGAAGCCGATCTACATGATCTTCCGGAAAAAACAGGAGTCCGTCACGAACCTTGAGAACCTCATAACACCCGTATCCGTACAGAAGATCGGTGTCGTTCAGCGAAAAGCGCACCGACGCTTCGTCTACCAGCAGACCATTATGAATTATTTTCGTTTCGTTCATATATCCTTCCTGCGTTTAGAATACCACAGGAAAAAACAAGACGCCACTCCCGGCCACGGCAGCGGCGTCTATCATGAAAAAGGGGTGCTCTTGTTAACCGAGGATCTTCCTGAGATCGTCTTCCGGTGTTGAAATGGGACTAACATTCCAGTTTTCAACCAGAACCTTCAGCACGTTGGGAGAAACGAAGGCGGGAAGCGTGGGCCCCAGGAAAATATCGCTGATTCCGAGGGAAAGCAGGGTAAGCAGAATACAGACCGCCTTCTGTTCGTACCAGGAAAGCACGAGCGAGAGGGGCAATTCATTAACCCCGCATTTGAATGCGTCGGCAAGAGCAAGTGCTACCTTGATGGCACTATAGGAATCGTTGCACTGTCCCATATCCATGATACGGGGCAGCCCCCCGATTTCTCCAAGATCAAGATCATTGAAACGGTATTTTCCGCAGGCCAGGGTCAGAATGATCGAGTCGGAAGGAGTCTGCTTTACGAAATCGGTGTAATAATTCCGTCCGGGCTTCGCGCCGTCGCATCCGCCAACAAGGAAAAAGTGTGAAATGGCCCCGGCTTTAACCGCGTCTACAACCTTGTCTGCCACAGAAAGCACGGTCCCGTGTCCGAATCCGGTGGTCAAAACATCTCCGCCGTTAATACCGGTCATCTTCCGTTCTTCAGCGTACCCACCGAGTTCCTTTGCCTTCTGTATGACCGGAGAAAAGTCCTTCTTGCCATCTGCTGCGTCTATGTGTACGAGACCGGGAAAGCCGACAACACTGGTGGTAAAGACTCTGTCCGAGTAACTGGCCTTCGGCGGCATGATACAATTGGTGGTAAAGAGGAAAGCTGCGGGAACTCCGTCGAATTCCTTTTGCTGGTTCTGCCAGGCGGTACCGAAGTTCCCTTTGAGATGCTTGTGCTTCTTGAGATCAGGATAGGCATGACAGGGAAGCATTTCTCCATGGGTATAAACGTCAATGCCCTGTCCTTCAGTTTGCAGGAGAAGTTGCTTCAGATCGAGAAGATCATGCCCGCTCACCACAATAAAGGGCCCGGGTGCCACATTGGTCGTTACCTTGGTGGGCTCAGGAGTACCATAGGTGCCGGTATTCGCCGCATCCAAAAGCTCCATACAGGTGAGGTTCACCTTGCCGAATTCCATATTGAGATCAAGAAGCTCGGGAACGGTATACTCCTCTCCCAGGGCACGCAAACCCTTGTAGAAAAATTCGTCGACCGTGTTGTCGGTTCTGCCCAGGGCCGCAGCATGGTGGGCATAGGCGGCCATTCCGCGCATACCAAAGAGGAGAAGCGACTTAAGACTGCGGGCGTCCTCGTCTCCGGCCTGCCACAATTCATTAAGATCCATCTCGGGATATGTTCCATATCCCCCCAGCTCGGCAACGGCTGCGTCTATACGGGTGGCAAGCGCCGTAATCTGCGCGTCATCGAAACTCACATTGGTAATCGTGGTAAAAAGGGCATCGAGAACCAGTTCATCGGTTTTTACCGAACGGCCCTTGTCCTTGACCGCCCGGGAAAGGGCTATCAGTTTGCCGGTCAACCCATCCTGGAGATTGGCGGTTGATTCTTTTTTTCCGCAGACACCGGCAACCGTGCAGGCTTTTCCTCCGGCAGTCTGCTCGCACTGGAAACAAAACATTGACATTATTAATCCTCCTTGGGAATAGTTGCTGTCTGAAGTCTAGCAACTACTTCGTTCATCTCATGTTGCATTTGCAACAAAGCGGGTGGTTTTCAGGAACAGACACCGATGGTCAAAAACGATTCGGGAGACCAGGCCTCTCCGGAGAAAGAGCCGAAGAATCGGGACCGTGTAAAACCCGCACCAAAGAGCGTTTCTTCAAGCTGATTTTTTCGAATCGGGGTCAACTCAACCGAATTTTCAATTTTCAGCGCTTCTTCCGGGTCAATAAGAATCGTATCGAAATCGATCCGTCCGTTTGTCTTGAGGCGGGAATAGTATCGGCTAAAGGTTACCTCTCCGCGCTCCAGCGTTGGAAGTCCGCGCAGCTCGTTATCGAGAATACGGTCATAATTTATTGTCTGAAAAATAAAAATGCCGTCTCCTTCAAGATGTCTTGAAACACTTTCCAGAAAAGGCCTGAATTCGGTGAGTTCAAGGTGCGGCAGGGTATTCCCCATACAGGTAATGACGGAAAATTCTTCTAACGGGAACAACGTATCGAGTTCAGTCATACTTGCTTTAAGAAGCTCTGTTTTTTCCCGTATTCCAGGAAGAAGTTTTTTAGCCGCCAAAGAAAGAAGGGCCGGATCAAGATCGAGGCCATACAAACGATGAAATTTACCGCTGAACGTTGAAAGCAGTGTTCCGGTGGCACAACCGATATCAAGATAACGGTCAAACGGTATCTCAAGCATGACCAGCTCCTTTTCAAGAAAGGAGACAACCTGCGCGTCCAGCGGGAAAAGGAGGTCATACTGTTCTGCAATTCTGGTATACATATCCATGAGGGCTTTACCGTACTCTAAAGAATAATGGCTCCTGCCCCGGGGTCAATAGCGTTTTTTTATTTTTTCCCTGATGCATCCCAAAGAAGCTTACCAGTAAAAAACCCGGCACCGGGAATTATTTAAACGACAGTGACTCCAAATATCCCTGGTACTGTTTTTTCTGCTTCTGGAGTTCTTCACGCTCTTTCGAAATTTCCGCAGTCAGTCGGTCTATAGCTTCATCTATTTCTGCCAGACGCTTGAGATACTCCTGTCCCTGGCGGGAGGTGTTCCCTACGGCATGAATGTTGCTGCGAACACGGGACTGTTCAGTAACCTGCTCACTCTGTTCCCGGGCAAGCGCATTTAACGATTCTTCCCGGTCCGCTATGATCCGCCGGAATTCCACCGCTTTTTCAAGTGCTTTACGAATATCCGCGGGAACAGAACCCGACGTTGCATAATAGAGCAGTTCCTCGGTATTCTGTTGCAGCAACGCAACGGTTTCTTCAACTGGACGTTCTTCCTGAACCGCGTACCGTGCAGTTTTTCCTGCCGCGACATCGAGGGTAAAACGATATTGAGAAGCCGTTTGCTCCACAGGTTTACCTGGTTTCACAAGCGTCGTGTCCGCGGTTATCGGATGTTCCAGTACAAGCGATCGTTTTTCCCCTGTTTTGTTGATAAATTGATATTCCGAGATGTTTTTTTGTGTCCGGATAATGGTCAAAACACCGCGGGAAGCTCGCACCGACGCGACTTCCCGGGTTGCTTCCTTTCGAAGGCTTCCGGTAACACCCAAATCTTCACCATAGGCAATGAGGCGGGTATCGTTTCCCGGGAAAAAATCGAGGAGCGCATCTCCTGCGTAGGAATCCCCGTCAAATACCGTTACCGGCCCTGCGGGAAGCTGTAGCTGCGACTCGTTCTTGAGCTCGACACAAAGCATGGGATGTGATTCCACCGATCCTGCCTCTGATCCAGAAAAAACCGATACTTTTTTTGTCTGAACCGGGGCCTCGGCGAGCGGTACCATAGCACTTTGCCGCCGGGGAATAGTCACCGGATTTTTCAGGGTAAAGAGAAAAAGATCCCCTGCTTTCCCGGAGGAGGCAGTTTCTACCTGTCGCGATGAAACACCGGCAGCACTCTGTTCCGCACTTTTTGCCCGGCTCATGGCACGGGAAGGCGCTGCTGCCTCCAGTTCATAAGCATACTCGTTCAACAGTTCACTATCCATGGCAGAATCGTATACCTCCGGAGAAGCCGCTCCGGCAATGGCAAGAGGAATCTCCGGACGGGAAAGATAATAAGGGGGATACAATTGCTGGATAAACGAGACCGGACGACCGGAGACCAGTGTCAGCTCAATATTCTCCCAGTCGGAATCACTTGTGTTGTCAATAATTGCCCAGCCCTGGAGCACTGGATTCTTCTGTGCAAGATCCAGCCGATACGTAATTTTCCATACCGGAGAAGGAACTATATAGCCTAGCGATACCATCCGTTTTCCCGATCCGGGAAGATGAACGGAAAGCGTTCTGTTTTCATCATCCTTCGCGGACGCCAGCAAATCAAGCGCGCGGCTGAAGTCCTGCGCAATAGCAGTGTCGGTAAACCGGATAGATGAAATTTCAGAAAGGTGGATTTTTCGTACACCCTTTTCTGTCAGAATATTCATGCTTGAACGAAACAAGGCCGGCCGTTTCCCTTCCTCCGGCAAGAAGGCTCCTCCGTCTGTTTCAACACTGACAATACGTCCAGTCAACTCTTCGGGAACGGTTACCACAACTTCATTCCCACGAAGACTCTGTAAAATTTCCGCAAGAGAAGGATTTCCTGAAAGATCAACCGAAAGACTCTGCAGGGTTCGTGCAAGAGTATCTTCTGAATCATAGGTTACGGAAGGGTTCCTGCTTTTCATATCATGAATAACCAGCGATTTGAGAACATCATTTACCGCATCACGTTGAAAAGGAAGGTTCAGAATTGCCGGGCCCGAGACAGTAGCGGCATGTTCTATAAAACTCACACCGGAAGAAAACAGGGCTATTTTCGTTACTGGCAGATCTATTTTTTCCTGATCAGGTTCCAGCGCGGGGACGGAGCCAATAGCGAGAAAAACGAACACGGTAATACAGAGACAACGAATAATTTTACGGTTCAACAACATGAGGTCCTCCTGACAAAATCCATTATTTTTTGCATGTATAAATCCCGTGCATAGAAAAACGGGCCCACATGTGGTGCTTCCGGTACAACAACCATTTCATCCGATGGTTTCACCGCCCGGGAAAAAAGCTTTCTGGCCATACCAACCGGAATGAGCACATCTTTTTGTCCGTGGAACAGCAGGATAGGAACCGGGATAGTATGCGTACGTTTTTCCGGGTTCATCCTGCCGAAACGGACGCCCGTATGGAAAATAGAAGTCAAATTTGCGCCAAACACAATAGAACGCGCCAGAAAACGGCTCTTCACCATACTCAGGACGAGCCTGGTCAAAGATTCATGATAATCCGAGTAACTTGAATCAGAAATTATCCCTTTAACGGCCTCATGCAGAATTTTACGGTTGGCCCCATACAACAGGACCGTTGCCCCACCCATGGAAACCCCATGAATATAAATTGTTTCGAGGTGATACGTTTCCACAAGAAGATGAATCCAGCGGGCAAGATCATCGGCTTCATGAACGCCCATGGTACGGTACTTCCCCTCACTTTCACCATGGGCTCTCATATCAGGCGTAAAAACATTCCATCCAAGCTGATGATACGCCTCGGCAAGATAGGTCATTCCCGCCGCCGAATCCATAAGAGCATGAAGCAAAACAACCGTCCGCTTTGGCCCTGCTCCGAACAAGGCGGGACTGTTTGCGTATTTCGGGCCGGCCTTCCGTTCCACCGGCCAGTAAAACCCGTACAAGATAAGACCCTCGCGCGAAACAACCGACAACTTGTCAAAAAGCCCCTCAGTACGATACTTTTCCCAGCGTGTACGACCATCACGTACCGGACCCATAAGCAGGGGATCGTTGGTGTGGGAATACGCTACTGTTCGTTTCTCTGCCTCAAGGATCGCTTTTGGTTCAAATGCCGCATGGGCGATACTCATGGTTGAATGATAAACGATAACCCCCGCGGCAAGAGAAAAGAGGAACCATCCAAAAAAGAGCAATGCGGAAAAAAGCATGGAAACAAACAAAACATCCGGCACCGGGATATAACCTCACTAACCTTCAGGATATACAGTTCCTTCTGAATTGACAACTGAAACACCGTACAGAAAAAAATCGGTACATATGCTATACTGACGGGCAATGAGCACAAAAAGAACCGCGGAGAAACTAATCGCGGAAATTTCATCAGTAATCCGTGGCAAACCCTCAGAGCTTGAGCGTTTTGTAACCGCATTTCTCTCCGGGGGGCATCTGCTCCTGGAAGATGTTCCCGGTCTTGGAAAAACCACGCTGGCAAAAACTCTCTCCCGGATTGTCAGTTCCGGAAACGAAAAGAAACCTCGGCACGTCAATTTTAAACGTATTCAGTTTACGCCGGACCTTCTTCCCTATGACATTACCGGAGTTGATGTATTTAATCCCGAAAAACACATCTTTGAATTCACGCCCGGACCCGTGTTTTGTGACATTCTGCTTGCAGACGAAATAAACCGCACTACTCCCAAAGTCCAGTCGGCGTTACTTGAAGTAATGGCGGAACATCAGGTTAGTTGCGGCGGAATAACCCGTCCGGTCAGCCCTCTCTTTTTTGTCGTCGCTACACAAAATCCGGTTGAGACGGAAGGAACCTACCCGCTTCCCGCCGCACAACTGGATCGTTTCATGATGCGTCTTTCTCTCGGCTACCCCGACGAAGAGGCTGAAAGAGGCATTCTTCATGATGATCCTTCAGAAACGGTTCTTCCTTCGTTACGCCCGGTTATAACCGATGAAGACATCTTCGCTTCCCGGGAAGAACAAAAAAACGTATATTGCCATCCT
>CAZVEL010000147.1:0-5205 GCA_964626305.1 uncultured Treponema sp.
ACCAAAGATAAAAAAGCCGATCCCTGAATGCGTTACACACCGGTAAGAATAGATCTCCATTGACTTTGAGCACCCGATAGACTGCAGGTTTTCTTCGAAGATATGAACTGATGTCTGATCCGCGGAATGAACTGATTACAGGACCGCTTACTATCCCCGCCTTCTTCAGAACAAGACCTATATTACCGAGATAGCCGAACTGACAAAGAATAGCGTCAAACCGGGCTTTGCGTACCTGAAACCAGGCTAGAGGAGCGAGCAGGGTACTGAAGTCATGATGCACGGCAAGGTTTCCGCACAGGGAAAGAAATGCTGACGGTTTTGAAAATATACATAATGGGATAATAACAATCAGCTGGAACAGGGTTAAAATGGATCGTTTGGAAGTAAAATATTTTATTGTGCCTCTGTCTCCACGGGATGTAACGGAACGTGGCCCTTTGGCTTTCTTGCAAAGAACGGTTACGGAAATATTCCGTTCAAGAAGTCCATCCACCAGATTCTTAACAAATACTTCAGACAAACTTGGCCAGGTATTGGTCAATACCAGAACATTCATGCGCGCGCGCCTGAATGTTCTTGCATTTCCGTCTCGAACCGCTCAACCCAGTCAAAGGTAAGTTCCGGAATCCGCGAGGCGCAAAGATCACGAAGTTTTTGATAGTATTCACTATCCGTTATTGCGCGTTCTACCATATCTGCCATTTGAGAAACATTACCGGTTTCAAACAGCAATTCGGGATATTTGAGAAGATCGCGAGGCCCTGCCACGGAAGTTGCAATTGCCGGACAACCGGTGAATATGGCTTCCATCACGACGTCCCCCCAGGAGTCATACAGCGTGGGGTATACAAACAAATCGCAATCTACAAAATACGGAAAGGGGTAGACATAGCCGGTGAAAATAACCTGTTCTTCCAGACCTAACTCTTTTACCCGTGCAAACAATTCACTTTTTTTTGTTGTTCTGCCCAGAGCGTAAAGCTTGATGGATGTGAAGCCCCGTTTTTTCAGCTCGAAAACCAAATCGAGCACGAGATAAAAACCCTTTGAAACCGATAGCGGACCGGCATACATCAATTTTTTCACATTACGGGAATTATTTCTATTCTTCCATTCATCGGAGAATCGTGGAAGACCGATGTTTCCTGGAATAACTATTGTTTTTGATTCATCACCGTGTGTACGCGACAAAAAAAAGTTACGATCATCATCATTCAAAAAGGCAACCAGGTCGGCATGGCGTGCAATTCTCCGTTCCCGAATTGTCTTTTTTAGTATATAGAAGCTTGCCATCATTCTTTCTGGAAGAGAGGGCCCACCCCTTTTCATGAGTATCTGCGCCCGGGTTATATCATCATTGCGGACTGCGAAACAGAATTTAGCACCGGTTTTTCTTTTAAGAAACAGCGCTGCGGACAAATGTATATCGCTATGGAGGTGTATCCACTCCGTTCCGGCAGTTTTTTTTGATAATTCTTTTCCCATGCAACGAATCCTGTGAGATAACAGTAGCGACACAGGAGGAAATCGGTGACGTGTGTAGCGAACCGGGATGGAGATTTTTTCGAAATATTCTGGTTGATAATCCAAGAATGAATTCATGATGACCCGTACGGTGTTTCCCCGTTCAGCCAGTCCTTCTAATAATTCAAGGTACCTTCGATTCGCTCCGGTACGTATTTCATTATTAATGAATATTCCAAGTATGGTCATAGTTCTATACTCCTGTTATCCCGGAACGGTACGTGAATGTGTGTACACTCATGTTTTCTGACCAGCTTCCTTCTTGATCTGGGTCGATGAAATTTCCGGAGTACGGGGAAGATAGACCACCGTACACAGTTCATTGAGAAAATCGAATTTGCCCTCCCAGTCATCACCGATCACAAAGGTATCTACATGATATTTCTGTATGTCCGATTTTTTTTGTTCCCAGGCCATTTCCGGAATCACGAGATCAACATATCGTATCGCCTCGAGCATGGACTTCCGCTGCTCATAGGTGAAATAGGATTTTTTCCCTTTTTCCACAAGATTGAATTCGTCGGTGGAAAGCGCGACAATGAGATAATCCCCCAATTCCTTCGCACGTTTTAACAGATTGATGTGCCCGTAATGCAAGAGATCATACGTTCCATAGGTTAATACTCGTTTCATGATTCCTTCTTTCTCCAATATACCTGATAATCATGCCGATGAACCTGTTTTTCAGGCGGCGGCAATGTATGATAATCCCCATACATGGTTTTCAAGTATTCATCGTACCCCGCGGGAACGGGAAACACATGATCCTCGAACATCATGGGAATAGTTTTGTCAACATAATGTCTCTTAATCCGTTCCCTCCCTTCACCATATCCCCAAACGGTTAATCCAACAAATTCACTCGTTTTGTAATCGTAACGGGTTGCAATACGGGTTATTTTACGAATAAAGAAAGGCCCGCCAATAAGCTTTGCAATTCCAACAATAAAAAGGCGAGGAATGGTAAGAAAAGGATTATCACTTGTGTAAACGCCAGTTCTTGCGTACATATTCATTCTCCGCCAAAACCGTATGCGCCGGTGCTCCCTTTCATACGTCTTGTAATCTTCCGGGGTCCCGTCTACCGGAAACACATCTATCGAAAGCCCATAATCAGGAATAGTCTTGCTTCTCGTTTCCTTGCAAAAGGTCCAACCGTCACAAACCTTCATAAACGGGTACATGTGGTTACGGCTGTTTTCTATACAGAGGACTGTGTATCGTGATGCAATACACCCCTTAGAAAGCGTTATAAATTTTTCATAATCAGGGCGCGGCATACGGATATCGATATCGTCATCCCAGGGTATGAACCCACCGTGCCGTACAGCCCCCAGACAGGTTCCGCTTGCCAGATGATAAAAAATATTATTCTCTCTGCAGAACTCGTCCACGGCACAGAGGATTCCCAGAAGAAGGGATTTTATCTCGGTATCATCAGTGATTTCGAGCAGGTCAATGTTCATCGGCAAAGAGTTCCTCATAGTTTCCGTGACGGGTTATCACCCCTTTTTCAAGGTAAAAAATCTGGTCGCATTTCTTCAGGGTGGAAAGCCGGTGGGCAATTAGAATGATGGTCTTTTTACCCGAAAGACCATCTATGGCAGTCATTACATCCTTTTCGGTCTGATTATCCAGGGCGGAAGTCGCTTCATCCATGACCAGAACCGACGGATTCCGGTAAAGCGCGCGGGCAATACCGATACGCTGTCGTTGTCCGCCGGACAGACGGATTCCCCGTTCACCAATTTTCGTTTCATACTGTTCCGGAAGCTCATTCATGATAAAGTCATCTATCTGTGCCATTTTTGCCGCGTCTCTTACGGCTTTGAAGTCTATCGAGTCCCCGGTATGACCGAATGCGATATTGGAGGCGATAGTATCATTGGAAAGATAGATACTTTGAGGTACATATCCGAGATTCTTTTGCCAGTTCCGTATATTTCCGTTGGATACCGGTTTCCCGTCAATGAGAATTGCTCCCTCCTGCGGAACAAGCAATCCGAGAATTATATCCACGAGAGTAGTCTTGCCCGATCCGGTTTTCCCGGCAAAGCCGACCAGGGTATTAACCGGAATGGTCAGGTTTATGTTTTCAAGTACCTTGCTGTTCGTACCGCCGTATGTAAACACAATCCCTTCCAATGCAATTTCGCGTTTAAAATCCATCCGTGGAACAGTGTCCTCAATATGGTCCCGTTCTGAAAATCGATTTTCAAATTCCTGAACAATTTTGGACGCAGCAGGCATGCTGTACTTGAATTTGCTGAAAGAACGGAAAAGACTTTGCACCGAAGGCATAAGCCGATATCCGGCATAGGCAAACACACTTATGGATGAAATGACCATGGTGAAATCTTCCGAGTTGATAATGGTCAACATGATGAAAAGCAGGATTGAACTGAACGCAACTATTTCAAGGATGTATTTCGGAATAACCCCGATAACTTCTTCTTTGGTGAAGTTTTTGGACAACTGTTTCGATGGCACTATAAATGAATTGACGAAAGATTGTTCACATCCGGTAATTTTCGTTTCCTTGATTCCCCAGAACGCTTCATTTGCCACCCGCATCCGGAGGGTATTCATGCGGTACCGTTCCTTTCCGAGCCGGCGAACCTCTTTCTTTATGAAAATGAAAATCATACCATATACAAAAATGAGAGTTGCCGTGATGAGCAGAGTAGTAAAGGGATTAATATAAAAAAGAAAGGCACTCAAAAGAAGAATCTGGAATATGTAGGTAATCAGGTGAACTATCTGTAAAATGGCACCGTTTACCATATGATCAATTTCATTTATAACATTCTTTACAAACTCGTAGCTGTTTTTATTTAAAAAGAACGGATACTTCTGGGAAATATAAATCTTGAACAGTTTCAATGAAAGTGAATGCCGGCGCATGCTCGTAAAACGGGTTTGTGCGTAATGAAAAAATCCAAGATAGGCATTTCGGATAATGATAAAAACGAACATGAGCAATCCAAGCGCCACAAGAAAGGAACGATCACTCGTGAAATTCAACGCCGAATAGATTGCTGCAAGATACTCATTGGTGCGGATAAGCTCCGGTTGGGATGCAACGGCAATGAATGGCATGATGGAACTTACGCCGAGAACCTCAATTATACCAAGAAGTATGGAGCCGGCAAGCAAAAGCCATAACTGCATCTTTTCTTTCCGTTCAAGAAGAGATATTACGCTTTTGATCTGTCGCGGTAATGATGTCATTGTTTCACCTTGTCCTTATAATTGGTACGACAACCCGAGAGCAGCACGAAAGTTATGCCATTTTGGTCCGTCGTTATAATTATCATTTTCGTAAGTCGGGTTGAGTATCAGGTTGTAGGCGGCTTCTGCTGAAACTGAGAATCCGTTCCAAACATGGTACATGCCGGAAACACCAAATACAAGCGATGTTTTGAACTGATACCATGCAGCGTCTGCACGTCCTTCATCAGGACTTATCCCGGCATCGGTTGTCTTTACCGAACGGGAAAAAAGAACATCATTATCCGGATTCATCCGCTGTATATGTATGCCGACCGAACCGCGGGAATGATATACGGTAAAACCTGCGTACTGCGAATTACCGCCGGTACCCATACCGGCTCCGATCCATTGTCCGCGGTTTGTATATCCCTGTTTGATAATACTATGAGCATAAAAAGTGGAAGG
>CAZVEL010000148.1:0-2112 GCA_964626305.1 uncultured Treponema sp.
AAATAACGGTGAGTATCGGGATTTCTGAAAACCGGCTTGATGATTCTTTCGACGGGCTTTTCCTTCGCGCCGACGCGGCCCTCTATCAGGCAAAGAAACTGGGAAGAAACCGCATTTCTGTTCTCTGAACATGCCCTTCCTCATTGAAAACAATTCCTTAATCAGGTATTTTACCTCCAATAAAGTTTCCCGGAGGATACAATGACGACAATTCTTGAAACCAATATTTCCGAGCTGAAAAAGCTTTTCAACGGAAAAGTCCGTGACATTTACGAAGTTTCTGCCGACACGTGGCTCATCGTTACCACAGACCGGATATCGGCCTTTGACGTGGTTTTTTCGGAAGGTATCCCCATGAAGGGCGTTTACCTTAACCGCATCGCAAACCACTGGTTCAAGTCTGTGTCGTCAATCAGGACACATATTCTTTCATACAATCCCGAAAAAGAGCTTCCCTTCCTCAAGAACTATCCCGGAATCCCGGAACGATCCATTCTGGTTAAAAAAATGAATCGTCTACCGGTTGAGTGTATTGTGCGGGGATACCTTTTCGGAAGCGTCTGGAGTGAATATCAGAAACACGGAACCGCAGGCGGCATTGCCCTGCCGGCGGGGATCCCGCTTGCCGGGGAAATTCCCGAACCAATTTTTACTCCCTCGGGGAAAGCCGAAGAAGGCCACGATGTAAATATTACCGAACAGGAATTCATGGAGACTGTGGGATCTGATGTAGGGCACGAGATTAAAGAAGCCTCCCTGCTTCTTTACAAGCAGGCACGGGATACCATGAAAAAGGCAGGTATAATTCTTGCAGATACCAAGTTTGAATTCGGGCTTGACGAGGACGGAACGCTTGTTCTTGTTGACGAAATTCTTACACCGGATTCATCACGATACTGGGTGGGAGAAACCTACCATGTGGGGAAAAGCCCGGAAAGTTTTGACAAACAGTTTGTGCGGGATTATCTGCTTTCCATTGACTGGAACAAACAGCCGCCGGCGCCTCACCTGCCCGCCGATATAATCGAAAAGACACGGGAAAAATATGAGCAGATTGCAGAAATTGTCGAAAGCCTTGCATAAACGACACGCTGCAACCTGCTCCTGATACTCTAGAGCTTTACACGGAACACGACCGGCACGCTGATCCGGGTCATGCTGTCACCCTCTTCGGGGGTGAAGTATTCGAACCGGACTCCAGCGTCGATGGTTGCTCCCTTACGTGGGCTCAGGGTGAGTCCCGGCCGTACGGTAACGATGTTCCCGATAATTGCGGCGGCATCGCCGGACGTATTGGTGTTGGCGACCAGGATAGCGGGACGAAGCAGATCCGACACGCTGTAGGCAAGATTCACCATGTTGTACAGGATCATCTCATCATCTCCGAATGTTACGTTGTTGTGGCTAACAAGGGAGATAAGCTCCATCCGGTACATGGCCCGAAGTTCAATCGCGTTCTTGCTGTTCTCCGACGTTTCAAGATCGTGGTATCCGGAATATCCCACTACTGCTGTGAGACCCCCAATCGGAGAGAGTTCCGCGAACAACCCCAGGGTAGCAAGGTCCTTCCCGGTCATGATACCGGTTGCCGTAATCATGGCATTGTCAGAAACTGTTGCACGAACGCGGGCTCCGAACTGATCAGCAATATTGTAGGCGTCTGCGGACCCACTGCCCGTGGCAACACTCACGGCCACAGTTCCGAAGGAATAATCCGCAGCCAACTCGGTTTTCCACGGGGTAATGTTGTCTGATTCGGTTACCGGCTCTATAAAACCCTCTTCTTCGTCATTCAATGCCAGTGCTCCGTACTCAAGGTCCCACAAACCGCCAAAAGAACTTCCGTCTTTGCCCAGGGTTGAAACCTTACGATGACTCCATTCACCTGCGGAAAGCTTCAGTTCTCCGAACTTCATCCATCCATAGTAATCATAGAGTTTCACGGTCCCGTCCGGAAGACTACCCTTGAGCGCCAAATACACCCCGGCAGTCCCCATATCCCAGGAAACACCGAATTCATCATCTCCCGGAAGAGAAATACCCGAGTTCAGTGAATCATCATCCGGGTACACGGTAACCAGATTCAACTTTGTTCTCGCCTGGAGCTTCAGT
>CAZVEL010000149.1:0-4233 GCA_964626305.1 uncultured Treponema sp.
CTATTGCAATCCCCCAGCTGTGATTACTGCGAAGCGGACGATCGGCAACCTCACGCCAGTTATAGCCATCTATGGAAAGAATGTTGTTCAGAAAAAGCCGTATTTCCGGATCTTTCACTGCGAGTTCGTGTATCCGTGATTCAATTCTGCGAAGACGGGGAAACAAGTCCCGGTGAACCGAAACACGTTTTCCCAGATAATCTTCACGGATTATATTGGCTTCAATCCGTCGGCGGGTGGCCCCGTCATATAACAGATCATAGAATGCAATATGATACGGTTTGGCGGTACTCCGGCGGATTTCGAGAACACGGGCATTCAACTGTTCTATTCGTTCTGCGGAAAAAGTATCTGGATGCGGAACTTTCTTCGGATACAAATACTCTATGTAGGGATGCCACTCATTGATCCGGTGCAACTCGTTTCGCGGGAGCAATCGGCCTTCGGCCCAATACAACCGGGTTCCACAAACTGTGATATACCAGTCACCCACATCAAAGTCATAATCAATGTCAGTTATCTTGTCCGGATACGCTGTTAACAGGGAACGGAGAATGATGTGCGGGTTATCCGGCTTACGTTGTGCAGGCTCTGCTGTAAGCCCCGAAAGAGTGGTGAACAGGAAAATACCGGTAAAACACAAAGCTCGATAGAACATAGATACTGAGTATACCTACCGCGAAGTTCTTCTGCAAGCAATTAGTCAGGAAATATCCCGACAGGTCTCAAGCACTTTAAGACGAGCGGGATCAAGCGTCACGGTAAGGTTTTTTTCATTGGAAGGCAGCACGGTTCCCTTCGGAGCGTTCTTTGCCCGGCGAAGATGCTTCACCTGAGTGTAGTAGAGATCGGCGGTACCGGCTTTCCTCCCTTTGGAGTAAAACAGGGCAAGATTCCCCGCATCGAGGAGTATTTCCAGAGGAATGGACTTCCCCTTGCGGTTCCGGATAAACACATATCCGCCGGGCCAGTCCCGGGTATGCAGCCACATATCCGAACCCTTCACATACCTGCGGAGGAGTTCATCATTCTCGCCTGCCGTCCGTCCCACCAGAATGAGCCACTCACCCCTCCGATACACCAGCCCCGGATACTGCTTTTTCAGCTGCTGCCGGGGAGTGTTCTGTTTGCGGAGGAGTTTGCGTACAAGATGTGGATTCTGCTCAACCAGAATCTGTTTATATTCCGAATCGAGTTGTTCAATAACCGACCTTGTTGAGGCAATATCATCCTCAAGATCGGAAAGTCCTGAAACTGCTTTTCGGTAACGGATGTACAGGGCCTCGGCATTATCACGTGCCGAAAGGCCGCTATCAAGGGGGATCCGGATAAGATTGTCGTTGTTTTCATAATCAGCCAGTTCGACAAATTCCGCCCGCGGTGGAATTTCATGAAGATAGGCCATAAGAAGGTCCGCCTGATGCCGGTAGCGGTCGGCGTGCAGAAACTGTTCCCGCTTCTTTTCCAGTTTGCCAAGCGCAGTCACCAACCGGTTTCGTCGGGAATTATGACGGCGCCGAGCTTCTTCCAGCAGCGCTTCACGGGAAAGCGTTTCAGCGTGTTCGGCATACCATTGGTCTATTCTTTCGTTAAAGCTCCCTTCGCCGGGAAGCTCCCGTACCGTCCATACCTTTGAAGACTCCCGAACCTCCGGTGGACTCCAGAGTTCACCCGTTGTCTCCCCGCGTTTTGGCCGGCGGTAAAAAGCGTCAAGAATACGATTGTCTTCTCCGGTTACCAGAATATTCGCAGCCCCGCTCCAGAGACGAACATACATAAAAAAAGTTTCATCCGCGCGGGAAAGAACAAACCGGATAACCCGCTCAAGCCCGATCTGTTCAACGGACACTATTTTGGCACCCTTTATGCGGGAACGAAGAAACTCGTTAAACCGCAGTGGTTTGTCATTTTTAGGTATTTTCCGCCTCGTCTCATGAATACGGCACGCTCCCGCCGCAAGGCAAATGAACACGGTCTTTGCCTCGTTCCGGTAGGTGTACAGGGCAAGGCTGTCATACGAAGGCTGAATGATATTCTGAATAAAGGATCCGGCAAGATTGAGTTCTTCGAGTATACGATTTATTTCGACACAGTTGAGAGACATGGTGGAACTACTATACCGGAATTTCTATACTGGTGCTACATCTTGCCCCAAACAGCGCTCGCTGGTACACTGTTCCGGCCCTGTTCCGGGCAAAAAACGACTCGTTCAAAAGGACCGGATCATCATGAAAATACGCGATATACTGGATAAACGAAAACTCTCTGTATCATTTGAAGTATTCCCACCGAAACAGGACTCGGGAATAGAGGGAGTAATGCGCTGTACGAACGAACTCTCCGAGCTCAATCCCGACTTTATCAGTGTAACGTATGGAGCAGGCGGCGGTACTTCGGCAAACACCGTGCGGATCGCGTCGCATCTTCAAGCGATCGGGGTAACACCAATCGCCCATCTCACCTCATATTCCTCCACCAAAGATGAGGTCCACCGGGTCATTTCGGAACTTAAAGAAAAGAATGTCTATAACATTCTCGCACTCCGGGGAGACCGGCCCAAGGATCCTGATTTTGTACCACCCGGCGATTACCGTTTTGCATCGGATCTTGTAACCGATATAAAATCCCTCGGTGACTTTTGCGTGGGAGGGGCCTGCTATCCCGAGGGCCATCCAGAAAGCGGCGGGCGGGAACAGGACATCAGCAATCTCAAAGCCAAGGTAGATGCCGGGTGTTCCTTTTTAACCACACAGATGTTCTTCGAAAACAGTCTTCTGTACAGTTTTCTGTACCGGGCGCAGGCAAAAGGCATTACCGTTCCGGTGTTGGCCGGAATCATGCCAGTTACGAGTGGTAAGCAGGTACAGCGCATACGGGAGCTTTCCAACGCCTATCTCCCCACGAAGTTCCTTTCACTGGTGGACCGCTTCGGCGACAACAACGAGGCGATGAAACAGGCCGGTATTGCCTATGCCTCCGAACAGATTATCGATCTTGTTGCGAACGGAGTCCGCGGTATCCACATTTACGCCATGAATCGGCCGGAGATTGTCCGCGCCATTATGGCAAACATTTCCAGCATCCTTGAAGGAGCACGCACGTTATGAGCGGAGCATTCACCCGGGCGCTTGAATCGGGCTTTGTATTTCTGGACGGCAGCATGGGAGCCGTCCTTCAGTCCATTTCCTTCGGCGGCGGCCCCAAGTGGAAGGTCCCTGAAGAACTGAATCTGACCCATCCCGATCTTATCTGCAAGATTCACACGGAATATCTCGATGCCGGTGCGACGGTGATTCTTTCGAACACCTTCGGCGCGAACCGGTTCAAACTGACGGAGTACGGATATGATGCGGCAAACGTGGTAACCGAAGCGGTGAAGATCGCGAGGAAAGCGGTTTCCGCATTTCCCGGCCGTCTGGTGGCGCTCAATATCGGTCCCACCGGCCAGATGCTCGAACCCATGGGAAGCTGCTCATTCGATGATGCCTGTGAAGCCTTTGCCGAAATGGCCCGGGCAGCGGAAAAGGCGGGAGCCGATCTCGTCGTTGTTGAAACCATGAGCGATCTCTATGAGCTCAAGGCGGCAGTTCTTGCCGTAAAGGAAAACACAAACCTTCCGGTTATCGCTTCGGCAACCTTTCAGGACAATAACCGCATGCTCACCGGCGCCGATCCCGAAACGGTCGTTGCCGTCATGGAAGGCCTCGGGGTGGACGCGGTTGGATTCAACTGCGGCGACGATCTCGAACACGCCGTGCAGCTGGCGGAAGCCTTTACTGCCGCGGCGAGCATTCCGGTTTTCGCCGAACCCAATGCCGGCATCCCGGTGGTTGAAGACGGGAAAACCGTTTTCAAGGTGCAACCGGATGAATTCGCCAAGACGATGGTGAGATGCGCCGAACTCGGCGTCCGTGTCCTCGGTGGCTGCTGCGGGACCACACATCGGCATATCCGCGCGATTGTTTCGTCCTGTTCCAAAAAGAAACCGCGTCCTGTTACCGACCGGGGAACAACCCTGGTCACGTCCTGGAGCAATACGGTTACCATCGGAACCGATCCGCGCATCATCGGAGAGCGGATCAATCCAACCGGCAAGAAAAAAATGAAGGAAGCAATTCTTTCAAACAATCACGACTACATTCTCTCCGAGGCGCAGAGACAGATTGATGCCGGTGCACACATACTCGATGTGAATGTCGGACTCCCCGGGATCGATGAACGGGCGGTCATGCT
>CAZVEL010000150.1:0-3282 GCA_964626305.1 uncultured Treponema sp.
GGAACTCTTTGAAAACCGTCACGTTGACACGTCTCATATGTACCGCCTTCCCGGCGAGACGGCGAGCAACCAGCTTGTCAATGATAAAACCGGGGAACGTTTCGGTGTGGAAGGAAGCTGGACCGGCGGTGTGTATGACGAGTTCACCATGTCGGATGAAGACTGGGACTACATTGCTAATTTTGAACTCTGGTCTACGCATGCGGACGGAAAGCATTATCCAATAGCGCTTGAACGCAAGACCTCCTCCAATTTCCTGGTTGTTGACTTTCTACATTTCTATTCGTATGAGCTTCTGCTCAAGGGCATGGGCAAGGTGGATATAGCGTACTTTGGCGGTGTGCCTGAACAGCAGAAGGAACTCGAAAAACTGTCCCGCAGTTTTCCCGGAGTCATTGTTCTCACACTGGGGTCTGAAGGAAGTATCGCCATCAAGTACGGCGAAGCATTTTACCAGCCGGCACTTTCACTCGACAGCGTTGTTGACACTACCGGCTGCGGCGATGCGTTCCAGAGCGGATTCACGGCGCGATACATCGCGTCACGAAATATTCAAAAGTCGCTGATGCAGGGCGCCGAGATGGGCCGTAAAGCGGCCATGAATTTCGGCGGTGTACAGTGATTGTCACGATCAAAGTGATCGCCGCGATCCGTAGGATTGCCATGGTCACAAAGGAATGTATATGAAACGATTTATTGCTGGTACGGCTCTCATTTTTATTGCGATCTCGTTGTGTTTTGCACAGACTGAACTACCAGATGCAATGAAAAAATCTTTTATCCAGTTACGTCCCGGCGTATTCGATGTTGGAAAGATCACGGTTGAAGAAGCTTTTCTCGGCAGAACTTTTACCGTTACAGAACTGCCGGATGGTAGCATTACGACGGTTGAATACGGTTCAATATTTCTGAAAGACGGTCTTTACAACATTGAGATCATCTTTCTTAAGAATGACAAGGCCCGTGCGCTCGTAACATTCAAGCTGCTTCATCAGGAAGATGCAACCTTTCTCCACTCGGTGACTGCAGAGAACTATGAAACCGAAGAATCAACCGAATCTACTAATATGCCCGAGAAGTATCAGTTTCTGCTTTTACTCGATGAGCTTTCAGAAAAGAAGGAATAACCGATGACAATCGCAGCTTACAACAAAACCGCACATTACAACGGTGTAGTGACCCTGTGGCAGAATGTATTCGGGTATCCTGACAAGCGTAACAACCCGGAAGTGGTCATTCGTAAGAAACTTTCGGTTGACGACATGCTATACGTTGCCCTTGAAGACGACACGGTGATCGGTACCGTAATGGCCGGGTACGATGGACACCGCGGCTGGATTTACTCGCTTGCCGTAGCCCCTGCATTCCGCAAGCGGGGTGTTGCAACAGAGCTCCTGCGTCATGCTGAGCAAACACTGGCCGCGAAAGGATGCATGAAAATAAATTTGCAGATACTCGAAAGCAATGAACACGTCAAAGATTTCTATCTGAAGAACGGCTATTCGATCGAAGCACGAATAAGTATGGGAAAACAGATACCGGAGAATATTCCGGAATAAGGAAGCACATAATTATGATATTTCCGACGGACCGGTTTAAAAAACAAATTGATTTCATTATCGAGATTGACAAGATAAAGCATATTTTCAGGAAAACAAGACTATTTGACGGATCACGTTTTGAGAATGATGCCGAGCACGCATGGCATTTCGCTCTCCTAGCTCTTGTTCTTCAGGAATACGCAAACGACACCATTGATGTACACAAAGTTATTACAATGGCATTGATTCATGACATCGTTGAAATTGACGCGGGCGATGTAATCGCATACGACACGGAACAGAGACTCCTTGCCGAAGAAAAGGAGCGGAAAGCGGCCGATCGGATATTCGGTTTGTTACCGGAAGATCAGCGGGAAGAGTTCATGGCAATCTGGAATGAATTTGAAGAACGCAAAACACCTGAAGCGCGTTTTGCCGCCGCACTCGACCGGTTCGAACCGATACTCCAAAACTACATGACAAACTTCAGCACATGGAAAGAACATGACATTACACATTCCATGTTGATGAAAACGAATCAGCATATCGCCGATGGTTCCGAAGTACTGTTGCAGACTGTTGAACGCATGTTCTCGGAAGCGCTCGAATCCAACGCCATAACACAGTGATAACGGGGAGATCATGGAGGAAGTCAAACAATCCATTCTAAAAAACCTGTGCTACACCGATCTCGTGTATTCCCGGATCAATAAAAAACTGGGGACAGATCTTTCCCGAACTAATATCGAAAGCCTCATTCATGATGCGCTGGCCGATGTTGGCGTCAACGATATCGCCAGGATTGGAAAAAACTATTACGCAACCTGCAACAAACACAATATGAGAATAACAATAAACTCACGAACATTCCGGGTCATTACCGTTGACAGACTTAATTCGAAAGCGAGGAGCAATCATGCATAACATTGATGTACGTAAACTTCAGGACACAGAAGAAACAAGAAGTGCTGCAACCGATATTTTTGTAGATGCCTACTACAAGGACCTCTGCGCGTTTTCAAAAGACCGAAAAAAACTTCACAACGCCTTTAAAAACTCATTTCTCCTTGACCACTTCTACGGTGCATATATGGAAGATGAGCTTGCCGGGATATATGCGCTCACCAATGAAAAAGAACGATGCATAAGAATCGTTAAGAAAGATTTTATCGCAAGCTTTGGCTGGATAAAAGGATCCCTGTTTGCGATGCCGATGAAGAGCGAGTTTGAACATCCCATAACACTCCAGCAGGAAGGTTCTTTCATTGAGGCGGTAGCCGTAGCGGAGAAGTTCCAGGGACAGGGAATCGGCAAGGCCATGATGCAACACGCAATTACTGTTTCCCCCTACCTCGACCTTGACGTTACCGACGCGAACGTCCGCGCAAAACGTCTTTATGAGAAAATCGGGTTTACCACATTCAGGGAAGTTCCCGAGAAATATTTCAAGAAAGCAAAGGGGTTTACAAAACGATACTATATGCACTACACAAGACCCGTTGACTCTGAAGGAGGCCACTGATGGAATTCAATCTCAGCACCCCCGCCCTGCTTTTCTCTGCTATATCGTTGTTGATGCTCGCCTACACCAACCGGTTCCTCGCGCTCGCTGCACTTGTACGCCAGCACATTCAACGGTATGAAGAAAATAACGACGAGAATATTCTTAAACAGATACACAACTTTGAAACACGGCTGAAAGTAATCAAGTACACGCAAGTTTTCGGTGTAATCAGTTTTC
>CAZVEL010000151.1:0-2521 GCA_964626305.1 uncultured Treponema sp.
GGCCAGAGGGATGACGCCCGGATAGACCGTGATCAGGTACGGCTGGCTTTTGCGAATCAGTCGGCAGTGTATGATTTTCCCCTTCCGGAATCACTGGACGCGGAGTTATCTGTCCCCCGGGGAAAAGCCCGGATAAACATCGTCAGTTTTGCCGGACGTTCACCCCGGAAAGTGGAAAATGTTGTCCGAATTCCGGTATCCGGTAATCAATGGATCAAGATTTCTGTTCCCGAGTTCAGGGAACAACCCTCCCGGATAGCACGGACGGAGGTATTCCTTGATACCGGGGAATGTTTCGAACTGGAACTCATTGAAAAGCTTGGGAGTGTTGCGCGTGAGACGTTCAGGCAGCGGGCGGCAATAATCTATGTAAAGACCATTCTCCGCTCCCTGACGAAAACAACGTCGTCGGCCCTTCTTGAAGAAGGGTCCAAGCGTACCAGCGATTCGGGAGCCTCGCTCCTTCTCGGGCTGCTCTCGCTGGGTACTCAGGTGTATGCCGAGGCCAGTGAACAGGCCGACTTGCGCATGTCCCGCTATTTTCCCGACCGGGCATATGTTGGCGGAGTTACGGTTGATCCCGGTGTATATACGGTAACGGTTGCCTATTATGATTCAGGTAACAACCTGATACAACAGACGGTTCATGAGGCTGTTGAGGTCCGTAGCGGCCGGTTGAATCTTTTGGAGGCTGTATGCATGCAATAATTGCGTTGTTTCTTGCTCTTGTAACACTTGCCGGATGCGCAAGCGGTCCGGTAACGGAAAAAACACATTCGGACAAAGCGGATTCCACGAAACCAGCGTGGGTGGACAACCCCCGCGAAGTATATTCCGACACACGGTATGTTTCCGCTGTGGGGTATGGCCCGGACCGGGAGTCGGCAGAAAAGAATGCGCTGGGGGCTCTGGTTGCCGTGTTTGGTCAGACTGTTTCCGGTGAAACTCTCGTAACGTCCCGATATACCGAGGCGGTTCGGGAAGGGCGTGTTCTGGTGGAGGAAGATGCAGCAGTGCAACAAGCGGTGACCAGTTCCTGGGAACAGGATACCATAGTCGGCGCAGAAATAAAGGACTCCTGGTTTGACGGCAAACGTACTACGTACGCGGTCGCGGTTATGGACAAATCCCGCGCCATGGTTCTGTATGCCGAGCTTATCGAAGCTAATGAGTCTTCCATTAAAAGCCTTACCGCGATTCCTGCTGCGGAACGGAATACCCTGGATGCCTATGCGCGTTTTGATCTCGCGGCTACCATCGCGGAAGCTAATGAAGGGTTTGTGAATGTGCTTTCCGTGGTAAGCCCGGGTGCTGCGGCCGCCCGGCGGAGCAGCCTGACGATGGCCGAAGACATGCGACTTGAATGTCGAAAAATCGCGGAAAAAATACCGGTGGCGGTCCGGGTGGAGAATGACCGGGAAGACCGTATCCGGAGCGCTTTTGCGTCCGTCGTTTCGGGAGCCGGATTCAAGATTGCAGAGAACGGATCACGATACTCATTGCAGGCTGTTCTCCGGCTTTCGGAAGCTGAACTGCCAAAGAATCCGAACAAATTTGCCCGCTATCAGGTTGAATCCCGGCTTACCGATGCCCACAACACAACGTCGGTGTTACCCTGGAATATCAGCGGTCGTGAAGGACATGCAACCTTGGCAGAGGCGGAATACCGGGCAGTACGAGCGGCGGAAAAAAAGATACAAAATGAATTTGGCGCGGTATTGTCCGATTTTCTGTCCCGTTAACGGATTTTAAAGAATAGTCCGAGGACAGCAAGCGTTATCAGAACCTGCATGATCATGAATTTGAGGAGAACCTGCGTTGGAGACCAGAGCCGGTTTTTTCTCATGTGATCATGCAGGGGAAACCGTATTGAATGAAGAATCCTGATATTAAAGAATCTCAGAAGGGCAACCTTGAGTAATCCCGTGCCACCGTTGATAAGAATCATCGCGCTCGTCATGAGCAGGAGAAAAGGGTTCCCGGAAAGGATTACGCAAATCCCGATAAAGAAACCCAAAGAGCGTGATCCGGCGTCTCCCATGAGCACCTTGCTGGGAAAGGCATTATGCCACAGGTACCCCATGAGAACTCCTGAAAGACCAAAAATCTGGACCGCCCAGCGGGCCCCGTCTTCCATGTGGGGAACGAGCAGATAGCTGGCAATCCGGGTATGTCCGAGAACAAAATAGAAGATGATGCCCAATGAAATGAGGGCAAGCAACACCAGTGTTCCAGATAGGCCATCCACACCATCGGTACAGTTGGTAGTATTGATTGAAATCCAGAGAACCAGTGTTGAGACCAGCACAAATATTACCGGATGAATGGCAACTTCATTGGTAACAAAAGGAAGCCAGTAGTGAACTTCTCCACCGAACTGGCAATAGAGCAGAGCAATTGATGCCGCCATTGAAAGAGCAAGATCGATGGCTCCTTTACGGTATTCTCCCCAGCTGTGATGAGCCCGGTCGTCAAGGTAACCGGTGAACATGACCAGCCAGGTAAAAAAGAGTACGGTTAT
>CAZVEL010000152.1:0-5627 GCA_964626305.1 uncultured Treponema sp.
TTGAACGCTGGCAGAAAGACGGTGCCGCGCTTCTCGAAGATGCGAAAGCCAAAGGCTACACAGCAGAAGTCGCATACGGCGACGCAGATCAGGGAATTCAGAACAAACAGATTCAGGATTTCATCACCAAAGGTGCAAAGCTGCTCGTTATCGGTTCCGTAAACGAGGGTGTTGTATCCGTAGTTGAAGAAGCCAAGCGTGACGGCGTTATCGTTATCGCGTATGATCGTCTGATTACCGGATCAAAAGACTATGATTACTACATCACATTCGATAACTACAAGGTAGGACAGTTCCAGGGAAAGGCAATCGAAACCGCTCTTGACCTGCCTGCAGCTACCAAGGATAAACCCAAGAAGATCACCCTGTTTGCCGGTTCTCCCACCGACAACAACGCAAAGGTCTTCTTTGATGGTGCCATTGATGTTCTTCGCCCCTACGTTGAAGACGGAACTCTCGAGATTGTTGGACCTGCTCCCCTCAAATCTTCGGACGCTGCGTTTACCAAGATCACCACTGAAAACTGGCGCGCGGACATTGCGAAGACCCGCATGGAAAACCTTCTGAACAACGATGCCAAGAATGTTGTTCTTGATGCAGTTCTTGCTCCGAACGATACCCTCGCCCGTGCAATCATCGAAGCTTGTGCTACCGATTCCAAGTATGCCGGCGGAAAGCTCCCTGTTGTTACCGGACAGGATGGTGAAGCCGCATCAATCGGCTACATTCGCGACGGCAAGCAGCACATGACTGTATTCAAGGATACCCGCAATCTCGCAGCTGCAACCATAGAGCTTGCAGACGCGCTGCTCAAGGGAGAAACGCCCAAGATTGCCGGTGCGCGCCTGGATACCGAATCGTACGACACCGGACTCAAGAAGGTTAAAGCATACCTTCTCGAACCTGTTATCGTAACCAAGGACAACTACAAGTCTATCATGATCGATAGCGGTTACTACAGCGAAGCAGACATCAAATAGTCTGTTGTAATGACGGATACCGGGTCGGCCTTTCCGGCCGATCCGGTTTTTTATACCAGAAAAACAGGAAAAGACAGTGAGTGAATACATACTGGAAATACAGAACCTGACCAAGGATTTCCCCGGCGTTCGGGCTCTGGACAATGTCAACCTGAAAGTCAGAAAGGGTGAGATCCATTCCCTCTGCGGTGAAAATGGCGCCGGCAAGTCAACACTCATGAGCGTAATAAGCGGTGTATACCCCAAGGGCAGTTATGAAGGCACCGTTATCTACAAGGGGAAAGAGACTAACTATTCAAGCGTTAAAGACAGCGAAAAAGAAGGGCTGGCCATTATCCATCAGGAACTGGCTCTGAGTCCCTATTTGTCAATATATGAGAATATTTTCCTTGGGCATATGAAAACATGCTTCGGGGTTATTAACTGGGACAAGTATCTTGTTGAATCGAAGAAGTATCTGGAGCGTGTCGGGTTAAAAGATGCCCCCAAGACCGTCGTAAGCAAACTCGGTGTGGGTAAGCAGCAGCTTATCGAGATTGCCCGTGCCCTGTCGAAACATGTTGAACTGCTTATTTTTGACGAACCGACTTCATCGCTGAATGATGAAGAAAGCAACAAGCTTCTTGAGCTCATACGTGAAATAAACAAAGAGGGTGTTACCTGTATCATGATCTCGCACAAGCTCAAGGAAGTGCTCAAGATTGCGGATACGGTAACGATTCTCCGCGACGGTAAAACTATTTCCACCTACGATGTAAAAAAGGACAACCTGACCCAGCCAATAATCGTCAAGGACATGGTAGGCCGTGAACTGGGTGTTACCATTGAACGGCACAAGGCGGATATAGGGGACAAAATTCTGGAAGTGAAAAACTGGAATGTATATCACCCCGATTATCACAGCATGCGGGTTGTAAAGAATGCGTCGTTCTATTTACGAAAGGGTGAAATTCTTGCCTTTTGTGGACCCATGTGGGCTGGACGGACGGAGCTCATGATGAGCCTTTTCGGAAGAAGCTATGGATCCAGCTGTGAGGGTGAATTGTACCTTTTCGGAGAAGAGGCGGATACCACTACGCCGAGAAAGGCGCTTGATGCCGGTATCGGGTATGTTTCCGAAGACCGGAAAAGTCTGGGACTTATCCTGATACAGGATATAAAGACGAATATATCCAGTTCGAGTCTGTGCAAGATTTCCCGCTTGGGAGTTGTTGATTCCGATGCGGAAATCAAAACAGCTGAAAAGTATCGGCGTGCGTTGAATATCAAGACCCCTTCCATTTCCCAGCTGACAAAAAATCTTTCCGGGGGGAATCAGCAAAAGGTTGTTCTCAGCCGCTGTCTTGCTGCCGAACCGGAAATATTCATCGTTGATGAACCAACCCGCGGTATCGATGTGGGTGCAAAATTTGAAATCTACTCGATTCTGAATAATCTCGTTGAGCAGGGGAAGAGTGTTGTCATGGTTACTTCCGAAATGCCGGAGGCCATTGGAATAGCAGACCGGATTTATGTCATGAACGAGGGAGAAATAAAGGGTGTGCTGACCCATGAGGAAGCAACCCAGGAAGCAATAATGCATATGGCCCTGGTGAGCCAAACAGAGGAGATGACCGTATGACAAACAACAGTGGAGAAAAACGATCAGTTGCATCATTTCTGACGTCCAATATCCGGAATTATTCCATGATCATGATGCTTGTGTTTATCATGATTGTATTTGCCTTTTTAACGAACGGCGTCAACATGAACTCCCGGAATATTTCGAACATCATCATGCAGAACAGTTACATCCTGATTCTGGCGGTCGGTATGCTTCTGGTAATCATACTTGCCAATATTGACCTTTCAGTTGGGTCCGTTCTTGCATTCGTTGGTGCGCTAAGCGCCATGATGTACAATGCGGGTCTCGGGCTGTTTTTAACCGTGGTTTTCAGCATCGTGATCGGTCTTTTGATTGGTGTGTTCCAGGGTTTCTGGATCGCCTATCTCAAGATACCGGCCTTCATCGTGACCCTTGCGGGACTGAGTCTGTTCCGTGGTCTTACTTACATCGTTACCAATGTAACCCCTATCTCACTCAGGGATGACGGGTATAAACGACTTGCGTCGGGGACCGTCGATATCCCCTCACTGATAATCAACAACGTTCACTACACGGCCGTGCTGGTCGCCATAGTCTCTATCGTTGCGGTTGTCATTGCAGAGTTTATTATCCGTCGTAAAAAGGTCAAGAACGGTTTTGAAGTGCTCCCGATAAGCCTTACCATTGTCAAACTTGTTGTTATTTCAGCCTTCATCGCGTTTCTCGGCTGGAAATTTGCGACTTATCGCGGAATCCCCACTGTTGGGATTGTGCTCGGTATAACCATCGCGATGTTTACCTTCCTTATGAAGAATACTATTCTCGGCCGCTATATCTACGCGGTTGGTGGTAATGCCCGTTCGGCAAAACTTTCAGGTATCAATTCAGAGTTTGTTATTTTCGTTGTTCACATCATAATGGGTGGTATGTGCGGTCTTGCGGCAGTGGTCTTTACCGGCTACATGAACACGGCGCTTCCCCAGGCTGGACAAAGCTTCGAGCTTGATGCCATTGCGTCCTGTTTCATTGGCGGCGCGGCAACAACCGGCGGTATCGGAACCATTATCGGTGCGATTGTTGGTGGTCTCGTTATGGCGGCCATCAATAACGGTATGTCCCTCATGAATATCGCGGCACAGTGGCAATATGTCGTAAAGGCGTCGGTTCTTCTCCTCGCCGTTCTTTACGATATTTATACAAGGCGCAAGTCGGGTTTGGCGTGATGCTTCTCTGAGCTATTCAGCCAGCTTGCAGACGGTCCTCCGGGACCGTCTTTTTTTTCTCTTTTTTCTACGTTACTATTGACAGAAACAGCTTCTTCAGGATAAGGTACTATTGTTACTACGAGTAGTAACAATACGCAAATCCAGGCAGGAGTTGAATAATGGAAAAAAAGCGGAGTGATGCGCTGGCCGTATCAGTTCCCGGCGAACGGTACACCCCCTTTGCGCTGGCGAAAAAACTTGGAGCCTTGGCCATTCTTGAATCAGCGTCATTTACCCATGGGCGTGACCGGTATTCGCTCATTCTGGCTCGAGAAGCTTTCCGGGTTATCCAGAATGATGAGGGTGTGCATTATGTGATAGATGGACAGAACGTACCGGCGGACAAGGGTGACATCCTTGATGTGCTTATGGAGATTGCCGGACAGAATGCCCTGCCTGCGGACGGGATTCCCCTCCCAGGTGCCGGCATCGGCTACCTTGGATACGAGTTCTGTCAGCGGACCGATACCATCACTCTGGCCGCGCAGAAAGATCCGCTTGCCCTGAACGAATCGGAATTCATCGTGGGGCATGTGTATCTCGTGTTCGATCACTTTACCGACACGATACATATCTTTGCCCTCAATTATGATCAGCATGAAATTGATCTTGAAGGGACGGTTGCGGATATCAAGCGCCGTCTTGAGGATCTGGACTTCTCCTCCCTTGCGCCGCCGGCAGATCGTGCTTCCTGTACCGTCATAACAGACATGAAAGAGAGTCACGACGGATTTGTTTCCGGTGTGAACACGATCCGGGAGGAAATAATCGCAGGGAACCTTCTTCAGGCGGTTCTGTCCCGGCGACTGGAACTTGAGTCTTCTGAATCAGCGTTCGAAGTATACCGGCGGCTCCGTTCAACGAGTCCGTCGCCCTATCTTTTCTATCTTGACTTCGGTACCCATCAGCTTGTGGGAGCTTCTCCCGAGAGTCTGGTGCGTGTACGCGACTCCGTAGCTTCAATCCGGCCAATCGCCGGAACCTGCCGCCGCGGAAAAGACCAGACGGAAGACGATGCGCTCCGGAAAAAACTCCTGGCGGATCCAAAAGAACGAGCGGAGCACCTTATGCTCGTAGATCTGGCGCGGAATGATCTCGGACGCGTTTGTCTCCCAGGGTCGGTCCGCCTCTCCCGTAACATGGATGTAGAGAAATTTTCCCACGTCATGCACATCGTTTCAGATGTTGTAGGACAGATAGGGGAGGGATCGCATGGGCCCGTAACCGGGGTAGATGTTCTTCGCTCCGCCTTTCCCGCAGGTACGGTAAGCGGCGCGCCAAAAATCCGGGCCATAGAAACGATTTCACGGCTTGAACCGGTTCGGCGCGGATTTTACGCAGGAGCTGTTGGATACATTGAACCGGATGGTGATCTGGACTTTTGTATTTCAATCCGGTGCGCGCTCAAGAAGGGCGGTCGCTGGATCCTGCAGGCCGGGGCCGGGATCGTGTATGCGTCCGACCCCGAACGGGAATGGGAAGAGACAGGAGAAAAGCTTGCCGCCATGCAGTCTGTACTTACCGGAGGAGAAAAATGATTGTCCTTATAGATAACTACGATTCATTTACCTATAATGTGTACCAGTATCTTACCCGCCTTTCTTCCGAGGAAGTCCGGGTTGTCAGAAACAACGAAATAACTGTTGAGGAACTTTCCGCACTTGCTCCATCCCGGCTCGTCATTTCGCCCGGCCCGGGCCGTCCGGAGGATGCTGGAATAAGCATCGCGGCCATTATGCATTTCGCCGGTAAGATTCCCATACTGGCTGTTTGTCTCGGGCATCAGGCTATCGCCCA
>CAZVEL010000153.1:0-8399 GCA_964626305.1 uncultured Treponema sp.
AGACAAGGAAACACAGCTTGTCGAGCAATTGAAAAACTTGCGGAAACAAAAAAGATCGTATGAATCGTCTATTGCTGAGATTGAGAAAACTATCAGGGATGCTACCGTATTTGCCCCCATCTCGGGAAAAATTGATGAAGTAAAGAAAGTGAATGTGGGAGATATGCTTTTTTCCGGAGATCAACTAATCAAAATTATTCCATCGTCCGACACTGCATTAAAGGCCGAAATTATGGTTCAGAATTCACGTGTCGCCCGTATTCAGGAAGGACAAAAAGTGAAGCTGCGATTCGAAGGATTGCCGGTGGCAGAGTTTGGACAATTACAGGGAACGGTAACACTCGTTCCTGCAGATGCCTCCGGTTCCGGAGATAACGGCATCCCCTATTTTATGGTAGAAGCAAGAATAGATGATCCTGTTCTGATATCCCGCCGGGGAGAAGAAGTGCTTGTGCGACCGGGAATGATGGCCGAAACACGAATAATTCTATCACGGAAAACAATAATGCAGTTTGTTCTGAATAAATTGCATTTTTTGTATTAAGCGTTTACTGATAGCCGGAAATGAGGAGTTTGTTGTTTGTGAGGATTATTGTCTTTGTTTGCCTTATGGGAATTTGTTTGATACCACTTACGCCTAAAGAGCTGCCCATGGTCTCTTTGTGGGAAGATTTTATTGAAAATGACTTTAATGTATCCACAACAGATAGTTCGTATAGATCCACGCTAATCAGGAACAGGAATAGAAGCGTATTTAACAATCCGACATTGAACATTTCGGGCTCAAGAAATCCCGGAAGCAAAGGACTTGGACTTGGAACAGGAATCGGCATGACTGGTGGGCTTGCGGTAAACGGCTCTATAAACAGCGTGTTGTCAGAAACAGGCGATGATATTAAATCAATTGATTTATCTGTTGGTGTTTCGCAAGGACTTTATCCTTATTGGTTGCAGGGAGAAAAGAAAGATCCCTATTTACTGGATCATGAGATTGCCATTGATGAACACGAAATACAGCGGGCAATAAGCTATCGGGATTTACTTTCACAGTTTACGAATCAGATAATGCAGTACCGGTATTTATCAAGACAAATACGATATTTGGATAAGTCCCTCGAGATATCACGTTTGGATTTATTGTCGTATCAGGAACTACAAGAACAGGGACGGGTATCGGAAAATGATATATGGGAGAAAGAGCAAAAAATCTGGGATGATGAAATAACCCTTTTATCCTATAAAGAACAATACTTCCAGATTGAATCTGCGCTAGAAAATTCAACCGGTAAAGAGGCTCTGGACCCAGGCAGTATTGTTCTTCCTGATCACACAACATACATACAATTCAGGAAGGCATATCTTGGGACCGGATTTTTTGAGATGAAACAATTTGAAATTGAGAACAAGAAATGGTCAAATAGTGTTATACAACGAAAACAGAATAATGCGCCCTCGCTATCTGCCAATTTTTCAATGCCGATATATGAAGTCATCGGGCAGGATATTGAAGACTCCTGGAACCTGAGCATAGCGCTGGACTTTTCGGTCATACTTTCGCCGGAGAGAAAACGTGAGAAACAGCTTGAAGAAAATGAATGGGAGCTTCTGGGAAAAAAGAAAGAGAATATCATAAATGAAGAAAAAAAACGGAAGGAATTACTGGAGAAAAACATAGAGCGATTGACGAAGAATCTTGCAGTTGTGAAAAATTATCTGGAGAAAGCTGAGAAGATTCTTGAGAATGCTGTTCGGTTGTATGATAAGGGCGAACTTTCGGAATTGAATCTTCGGAAAAATGAACTGAGCGTTTTACAAAAAGAAACTCTTTATCAGGATATACAAGACGAACTCTGGTATCACAAGTTTAGTCTTGAATGGAAATGATGTTTATCAATATGCTTGATAAGCGCAGGAGATGCTATGAAAGGGATGTATTTTATAGGAGGGGCCGGAGCTTCCGGCAAGACAGTCGCCGCAAAACAACTTGCACGAGAAAGCGGACTTCCATTAGTTGAACTTGACAGGTGTGTGCTTCCGCTGCTTCGAAAACATGACAAGAATACGAGCGATGAGGATAAAATGATTGTTTTCGATATTATCTGGGAAACAGTACAAGGCTTCTTAAAACTTGATGCCTGTTTTCTTGCCGAATGCGGCTGGATGGAACCAGACAAGGCTGCAGTTCTCAGAGCAAGGAGTAATGGTCGATTTTATCCCGTTTTTTGCGGATATACTGATAGCACTATAGAAAAAAGATACGAAAAAATACAAGCAGACGATCGCCATTGGCTAACCATATATGATGATACCTTTGCCCGGGAATTTCTCAAAAGACAAACGGTTGAAAGCAAACAAAGAAAAGCATTGTGTGAAAGAAAAAAAATTCCATATTTTGACTTTACCGATTTTGACAACGGTCATGCGTTGTTGTCAAACGATTTTTCCTGCTGGCGATCTTCGCTGTTATGAAAGTGTTTTAGTTCGATCCTGAACCAGACGAGAAAAGGGGGTTGTTTTTTCGAGCGAAGGCTTTTCAAAGAAATTTTCCAGAACCATGCCTGCTGCACCCCTGGCTGTTGAAAGCTCTCCAAGTCCTGCATAGAGGATTTCTGCAATTGGCAATTCCCGATACAATCGGTTCGCTTCCATATATCTCAGGAATACCGGTTCAATCTCATCACGATACCGTTCAATGGACCCTCCGATATAGAATTTGCGAAGATCAAGATAGTTTACAAGAAACCCGGCATGAACCGCCAGTTCCTCAATAAATGCATTAAACAGCGCCTTGTCTGTTTTAATACGCTGTCGATCTGCGTGTTCAAACCGTGATTGTCCGGAAACCTTTGAGGGGTCTCTGAAAATGCTGCGAAATTCGCCGGCCTTTGAGTATTGTCCAATACGTGCTTTTTGATCCATAAAGAGGGCCGTACCTATTGCAATACGCTTGTATTCATCCGTTGGCTGTTCAAAATCATCTAATCCCACGAGCAGAAGCAGAAAGTCATCCCTTTCCCGGTTAAAGGAAACTATTCCCCATCCACAGCAACGGGCATCATTATCAACATATACGGGACAGTCAAAGCCCCTGATTTGCGAGGGAATGCTTAAGGGTTCAGTGAGTTTGAATGGACGTGAATACAGTAACCGGTTGGTTTTATTCTCGAAGACTCCGGGAAGTGCAATACCTATGGCTCCAATTGCTAGCTTTGTTGATTCAAGATAAGATGGAAGTGTGTGATCCAGAAATTGATTTATGTCGGTTGTATATTTTACCCAGGTACGACTGGTAACAATGGAGCCATCCATTCGACATACACAAACATTCTGGATCTCGGGTTGTAAATCCACTCCCGCGACAAGCATATTATCAGGATTAATAGATAATGGAATTTTTTTTGCCTGGTCCTGCGCTTCAAGAACCCAACCTGATTCTATCAAGTATGTCAATAAGCGTGTAACCATTGACTTGTTGATGTTTAGCGACTCGACAAGCTCCAGCCGGGTAATACCGGGATTCTTGTAAATGGCACGGAGTATTGAACTCAATTGCCAGCGCTTAACTTTCCCAGAGTGCATGGATATTGTTTTCCTCACAAATGTGTAGATATGGAAGCGAATCAACTTGCCAATACTCTGGCACTATAGCACAAAATTATAAGTTGACCAGTATGATACCGTGTTTTGGTTCCAACAATATTGGCAGCAGTACATAAAAAGACCGGAGACAGCCTGTGCCTCCGGTCTTGCTCAACTAATACCTGATTTCTCAGCCCTTGAAATCACCCGGCTTTATTTCATCGCCGTATTTTTCCTTGGCTGCCTTGATTTTGGCAATCGCGGCATCCCAGTACTCAAAAATCTCTTTGGGTGTATTAGCGTCCATTTTTGCGTAGAACGCCTTGGTCCGCTCCAGCTTTTCGATCCACTTGGTGCAGCGGAAGGTAAAGAGGTAGGTGTAGGTTTCTTCGGTAAAATCCTCATCGAGGTGCTTCTTGAAGAGCTCCTTGAGATCCTTGTACAACGGGATCTTTCCCGTAGGGGTATCATAGGTTTCATATTCACCATGGATACGGCCGTCTGCCCAGTGGAGCCATACTTTCTTCCCAAGCTTGCTGGTCATAAAGTTTCCGTCTGCACCGCGCATAAAGTAGTTGTTACTGAATACTTTGGGAGGATTCTTGACGCCCTCACCGAACTTGATGTTGTTCATGGTGTATTCGCCAAGTGGGTAGGAGACGAAGTCCAGGTTAGCCATGGGGCTGGGGTTCCGGACGCCTTCGGCACCGAGGGTGGCACTGGTGGTTTCGGATTCGAGCGTTGCTGCCTTGAGGAGCACGCCGTCTCTCCAGGAAGGTGATTCTTCAACTGGCACGGTGGTATCGCTGTCGCGTCCGCCGTAGAGGACTCCTTCTACCTTGACACCGTCTTTGCCTTCGAAGCCTTCTTTATCGATGTTGGCCAGGTAGTCGAGGCGCATGGTGTACCGGGCATTGCCATGAGCAATATCAACTTCGTTGCCCTTGTCGTCCTTGATGCCTTTCTTCCAGTCACCGAAGTGGTTCTTTCCTTCTGTCGGAGCTTCAACGCCCATACCGAGCCAGTAGGGTTTCTTGTCCGGTCCCTGGAGAACGTTGGAAAAGATCACTTCCTGATTTTTCATGAGGTTTTCGAAGATGAGGGGATCGTCTTTGGCGTTAACGTCCTTGATGATACCGAACATACCGAATTCGACGTTTACGGCACGGAACTCACCATCGATGTTCCGGAAATAGGCGATGTCGTCACCGACAATCTGCTCTCCCGGGATCATGGCGGTGGAAGTCTTTCCACACGCTGAGGGGTAGGCACCGCAGAAATAAGTCTTGCGCTTTTTGTCCTCATCAACGGCGGCCATGACGAACATGTGTTCACAGAGCCAGCCTTCCTTTCCGGACTTGTTGATGGCAAGACGCATGGAATGTTTCTTGAGTCCGACAGAGTTCCCGGCATACTGGTCGTTCATGGAGTACACGATGTTGTTCTGGGTGTCCATATAGATGCGGCGCTTGTCCAGGTTTTTGGTACAACCGCGTTCGTCAAGCTCACCGGCAGAGTGGATAAAGCGGAAGAATTCGCCTTTATCCGCGTCTTTCATTTTGAGGAAGTGGCTGTAGGCGGTGCGGTAGAGAATCATCTCTGAGTGAGCAACGTACCAGCTGTCGGTAAACTGGATACAGGGAATGGTAAAGGGACTTTCGGTGGGGCCTTCCGAGAAGAAGAGAACAACCGCGTCCTTTCCCTTCATGATGCCTTTGGCAATACCCATGACTTCAGCAAGTCCCTCTTCGTACTCAACCGAGTTGAGTGATTTCATACGGTCAAGGTTTTCCTTGTATACCATGAACTTGGTGTTTTTCTTGTCGCGGGCCTGGTCGCCGTAGCCGTCCCAGTGAATGGTCTGCTCGGAATTGGCCATGGGATGTTCTTCACCCTTCGCAAGCGCCTGCTTGCGTACATGCTGATTGTCTTCCTTACTGTCATCGCAGACGTAGAGGGAGGCCGGTTCGCAGTGTTCGGCAAACGATCCGATAAACTCCATAACCTTGTCGTTTTTCAGGGCGGTGAGCTTTGAAAAGCTCTTTTCGTCCATCAAACCCTTTAATAATTCGTCATACTTGCTCATACATACTCCTTGAATCAAGATACTCCGGAAATTTTATGCTAATAGTACAGAAAATCCGGGACATCCGTATAGAAAATTTGTTTGTACCTCTTGTATTATCGCAAGAAAGGGTCATTTTGTACAAGGGTGTTGAAATATCTGTGCTACAATGAAGCAAGTTTACCATTTAAAGCCCGGAGGTTCTCATGAAAGATGTAACCATGATTTCGGAAAAAACACCGAAATACCGCAGACCGGTTGAAAAGAATGAATACTCCATTACCTGTGCAATCCGCAAAACACCGCTCGTGCTGACCAAGACAAAAAAGTATACAATCGGAAGGCTGACGAAGAACAACATCACCCTGCCGCAAAAAACAACATCAGACCTGCATGCAACCATCAAATGGGAAAAAAACGCGTTTCGGGTAAAAGATGAAAACTCCACCAATGGTACGTATCTGAATGACAAACGGATCGATGAGCCGCAACCACTCGAAGATGGTGACAAGATCAAGATCGGCAAATACGTACTGCAGTTTCACATTAAGAAGGTCCGAGTCAGGAAAACGGTGTAATTCTCTTAACCGATTTCTGGAAGTGCTTTTTCCAGCGCTTCGAAGGTCGTGTGCAGATCGGAGAACTTGAGTGCCGCGTATTCATCGAGCGGGGTTGGCATATCCTTCACGATGACGAGCGTACCGCCGTTGCGGAGTGTTTTTTCAGGGAGGCTCGCCGCCGGATAGACGATGAGGCTCGTTCCCAGGATGAGCATGAGATCGGCTTTTCGGGAATGGCGGTCCGCGGCTTCAAGTGCTTCCCGTGGTAACATTTCGCCGAAAAAGGTGATGTCCGGTTTGATCGCACCGCCGCAGTCGGGACAGCGTGGAACGTCTCCCTTTTGTGCAATTTTCGCCGCTTCGGCAAAGCTCATGGTGAACGTACAGTTCATGCAACGGTGAATTGACGGTGTTCCGTGAATTTCAATTACCTTTTTACAACCCGCTTTTTGATGGAGCAGATCCACATTCTGGGTAATAGTGGTGTCCAGGTATCCCTTCTCTTCGAGAAGCGCGAGAACCCGGTGTACCGTTGAGGGCTTTTTCTCGTTAAGACCGTAAATAAAATCCTTTGCGAGCCGGTAATATTCCGAAGGATCCTGTTTGAACCGGTGGATGTCGAACATGTTGTCCGCGTTTATTGTCTTATACAAACCATTTTTACCGCGAAAGTCCTGAATTCCGGAGAGTGTGCTGATACCCGCACCGGTAAATGCGACACAATGATGCGCCGTAGTAATGAAACCAACCAGTTTTTGAATATCATCTGGATCAGGTTCAAGTCCTTCCATAATGCCAGTATATCACGCCTTGACCCTCACCGATATATGGGTACAATGCAAAAAAACTGACGAATCAGGGGGATTGGCGTATTGATCAAGCGGGTTAAGGGACAAAAGATAAAGCTGGAAGGATTTAACAATCTGACCAAGTCGCTGAGT
Organism: uncultured Treponema sp.; assembly: GCA_964626305.1. Taxonomy (GTDB): domain Bacteria; phylum Spirochaetota; class Spirochaetia; order Treponematales; family Treponemataceae; genus Teretinema. The sequence continues at coordinate 7,146 of CAZVEL010000153.1, forward strand.
TTTAACATATATGATATCTGTTATGCGCGATCCCGGGAATCGCAAATAGAATATCTGGAATATATCGACGAAGAATACAACTCGGAACGGCTTGAAGCAATAACCGCCGAAGTTACCCGGATTATTGATGCCCGACTCGTACAGGTTTCTACCCAGGATTATGAACCCCGTGGCGCAAGTGTTGTGGCCCTTCTCAACGATGAAATTGCCGACGCTCCGGTTATAAACAAAACCTCGCCCGGGGTTATTGGACATCTGGACAAGAGCCATATAACCATGCATACCTACCCGGAATATGACCGGGGTACCGGTATCGCCACCTTTCGTGTGGATATTGATATTTCAACCTGTGGTACCATCAGCCCGCTTAAGGCGCTCCATTTTCTTTTTGACAGTTTCGACTCCGATGTGATCATTATTGATTACCGGGTACGCGGTTTTACCCGTGACCGCAAAGGCCGCAAGCATTTTATCGATCATGACGTTTCGTCCATCCAGGACTATATCGACGATGACTTTCTCGACTCGTACACCGCGTACGATGTTAATGTAATCAGTGACAATAACTTTCATACCAAGATGCGCAAGCGTGATCTTGTCTTCGACGATTATCTGTTCGGGAAAGAATCAGAAGAACCTGATGCTGCCGAACAAAAACGGATTCTCAAATTACTGGATACCGAAATCCAGGAGTTGTTTGAATGCAAGAATCTTGACCGGAGGGATTTGTTCCTGTGAGAGTAAAGAATGCGGAAAAAAAATGGGTGCATGAAAAACTGAATCCGCACACCGGATATTTCTACTCAATTGACGAAGAAATCGTTTCTGCAATAACACCGTATCAGAGTGCCCGGCTGGTTAAAACATCCGGCTATGGTAAAGCGCTCCTTATAGATGATATTACCCAGGTAACCGAACGATGGGAGTACCGTTATCACGAACCGCTTACTCATCCCGTACTGCTGGCCCATCCCTCCCCGGAACGCGTCCTGCTCATCGGCGGTGGAGATGGCGGTTCGCTCCGCGAAATTCTCCGGCATAACACCGTACAGCGGGTCGACTTTGCAGAGCTTGATGCCGACATTGTCAAATTTTCCCGGGATCACCTCGCGCACATTCATCAGGGCGCCTTCGACGATCCCCGGGTGCATAATGCTTTTGGTGACGGACGTAAATTTGTTGAGAATGCCGCGGGAAACTACGACGTAATCATCATGGACATGACCGACCCGGAAGGCCCGTCACGGTTCCTCT
>CAZVEL010000154.1:0-5985 GCA_964626305.1 uncultured Treponema sp.
TATCACGTTTGTTGCGTCAAGCCTGCCGCCAAGACCGGTCTCAACTACCGCCCACTGCATACCGGCGGTCTCAAAAACCACGAAAGCAAAAAGGGTAACAAGCTCAAACCAGGTTGGCTCCCGCTTTCCCGGAACTTCATCGGGGATGATTGATGAAATAAGGGGTACCATACGGTCTGCGGCACGCCCGTATATTTCATCTGGAAACGGTGTCCCTGCACGGGTTACCCGTTCGGTAAAATCCAGAATATGGGGGGAGAGATACAAGCCTGATTGAAGTCCTGCCGAGGAAAACAACTGCGAAAGCATTATGGAAACAGATCCCTTTCCCTTGGATCCGGCAATATGGATGGATTTAACACTGTTTTGGGGATTTTTCAGACGGTTGACCATGAATCGCATGGTTTCCAGGGAAAAACCATCGCGGTTGGGAATACGTTCGTAATTCAGATAGTTTTCAAGCCATTCGCAGAACAATTCAGTCTGCCTCTTGGAATTCATCACACAAGTATGCCGTAAAAACATCTTGCGGTAAAGTACTTGATTGGGTATTATGCTTGAGTTATGGGTCTGTATACTTTGCCGGAAAACCTGAAAAACTACCGTATCCACATGATTGGCATCAAGGGGACCGGAATGGCAGCCCTTACCGAACTCCTTGTGGCTCGTGGGGCCGCTGTTACCGGAAGTGATGTACCGGAAGAATTCTATACCGATACCATTTTACATGCTATCGGTATCAACCCCATGACCCCGTTTTCCCGGAAAAATCTTCCCCGCGATACTCAGCTGGTAATTCATTCTTCCGCCTATTCCCGAAAAAACAACCCCGAGCTTCTTGCGGCGAGTGAGCTCAAACTCCCTGTTCTTGAATATACCGAAGCGCTCGGACTTTTTTCACGTATCAGCAGATCCACCGGTATTTCCGGTGTTCACGGCAAAACGACTACAACCGCCATGGCGGGGGCCATGCTCAAGGCACTCAAGTTTCCCTGCTCCGTACTTGCTGGAAGTGCGGTATCGGCATTCAATGACCGTTCAACCATGATAAACGGTACACGGTATTTCATTGCGGAAACCTGTGAGTATCGAAAACATTTCCTCCATTTTTCGCCCGAAAGAATAGTTCTCACCAGCATAGAATCCGATCATCAGGATTATTATCCAACCTACGAGTCAATCGTATCGGCATTTATGCAGTATATTAATACCTTACCGCAGTTTGGAGAACTCATTTATTGTGCGGACGATCCTGGCGCCTGCGAAGCGACCAGAATGGTTTTTGCAAGCCGTCCTGACATTGTATACACGCCTTATGGAGAAAAAGCTTCCGGAGACTATCATATAACGCATAACGGTGTTCACAAAGAACGCCAAGTGTTTACACTCGGTGGTTTTTCCGGTCAGTTCCGGCTCTCTGTACCCGGGCGGCATAATGTGCTTAACGCCGTTGCAGCTATCGCGCTTGCCATAAGTCTGCTCCGGGAAGAGGACCATGAAATAACGGTACACGACATCGCCCGTATGCGAACGTCACTTGAATCATTCAAGGGATCCCGCAGACGGTGCGAGATACTCGGCGAGGCACATGGTGTTCTTTTTTTGGACGACTATGCGCATCACCCCACCGCCATCAGGAAAACTCTTTCCGGGCTGAAGGAATTTTATCCGGACCGCAGAATTGTGGTTGATTTCATGTCTCATACCAGTTCCCGGACTGCCGCACTTCTCAAAGAATTTGCTGCATCTTTTCCGGATGCCGATGAACTCATCCTGCACAAGATATATCCTTCCGCACGAGATGATTACTCGGGCAGTGTTACCGGAGAAACCCTTTTTGAAGAAACACGGAAAAAACATAGAAAAGTGAAATATTTTGAGGATATTTTCGACGCACAGGACCATCTTGAGCGATTTTTACGCAAGGGAGATATCTTTGTTACCATGGGAGCGGGAGATAACTGGCAGCTGGGCAGAGAAATATACAAAAAATGGAGCAATACATGAAAAGCATGACCGGATACGCCTATACGGAACAAATCGTCGACCAGACAACGATCTCGGTTGAACTGAAAAGTTATAATTCACGATATCTTGATCTTGCCATGCACCTGCCGCCCTGGCTCGGGCGGATCGAACCGAAACTCCGTGAACTTGTTTCAAAAACAGTCCTCAGAGGTAAGGTTGAGCTTTCTCTCAGGATTCGCGAACAGTCCTCAAGTCTCATTATTTCCTCTGATCCGGGCGCAGCAAAAGCATATGCCCACGCAATACGCGAAGTTGCTGATACAATAGGTGTTCCCGGTATGATACCGCTTCAGCTCGTTGTTGCCCAGGAAGGAGTTCTTTCCTCGGAACGTGTTGTAGATATGGACCGTTACTGGAATATGGTTGAGCCGGTAGTAACAAAAGCACTTGATGAGTTTGAAGCCTTCAGAATTCGGGAAGGGAAAAAAATGTCCGCCGACGTGGAACAGATGATCAGTAGAATTGAAGATACGGTTTCAATTGTTCGCAATCATGTTCCGCAAATGGAGGAACGGTTCCGTGAAAATATTCGTACCCGTTTCCAGGAAGTAATGGGCAACGAGATTGACGAACAACGCATTCTGCAGGAGACTGCCGTCCTTCTGGTAAAATTCACCATCAACGAAGAACTCGTTCGCCTGAACGCTCATCTCGAAGCGCTCAGGGATGAAGTACGCAACAATCCGGCGCCGGGAAGAAAATGCGACTTCATTTGCCAGGAGATCAACCGGGAAATAAACACTATCGGTTCAAAGAATCAGATTCTGGAAGTAGGGCAGGCGGTAATTTCCGCCAAAGATGCTCTTGAAAACATCAGGGAACAAACAAGAAACATTGAATAAATCCGGGAGGATTCATGAGTGACATTCGCTATTATATTCCGGAGGGAAAGGAAGCACGCATAGCAATTTCAGGACGATCAGGTTGTGGTAATACCACCGTTTCCCGGATCCTCGCAGAAAAGCTTGATATAGCCTTTATCAATTATACCTTCAGGGCACTCGCATCAGAGATGCGGATACCGCTTGAAGAAATTATTGAAAAGGCAAAAACCGATTTTACCTACGACCGTATGGTCGATGAAAAACAGGTTGAAATTGCCAGGAGGTCCTCCTGTGTGCTCGGATCCCGACTGGCGATATGGATGCTTCCTGAAGCAGATCTGAAAGTTTATCTTGAAGCTTCTGCGGAAACCAGAGCCAGAAGAATAATGAACCGGGAGGGCGGAATTCTGGAAGATATCATGAATTTCACTGCCATGCGCGACAAGGAAGATACCCGGCGCTACCGGGAATTGTACGATATTGATAATACTGACTATGCACACGCGGATCTTGTAATTGACACGGAAAAATCACTCCCTGAGACTATCGTTGAGATAATACTCGGTGAACTCGAAAAGCGGGAGCTCGTTGTTTGTGAGAACTGAGATTACCGTTCCTGATTTTCAGTCTGCTATCCGTGATTATTACGATTCATATGGGCGTTCCTTTCCCTGGAGGGAAACCCGGGATCCCTACCGTATTCTCGTATCGGAGATAATGCTGCAACAGACACAGACAGACCGTGTCGTTCCCCGGTTTGAATCATGGCTCTCAACCTTTCCGGAGGTGCGAAGCCTTGCACGGGCGCCATTTTCCGCAGTACTTTCATCCTGGGTTGGTCTCGGCTATAACCGCAGGGCAAAATACCTCCATGAAACGGCAAAGAAAATCACTGAGGAACATGACGGTATTTTTCCGGAAGAACCGCAATCCCTTCAAGAGCTTCCCGGTGTGGGTCATTATACGGCTAATGCCGTTTCCACCTTTTCGTTTAATCGACCCAACGTATTCATTGAAACAAATATCCGTTCAGTGTATCTGTTCTTCTTTTTTTCTGAACAGGAAGGAGTCACCGACCGGCAAATACTCGATAAAATTGCCGAAACCCTTGACCACAATGACCCGCGAACATGGTACTACGCTCTTATGGACTATGGGGCAGATCTGAAAAAACGGGTGCCAAATCCGAATCGGCAGGCTGCTGCCTATACCCGGCAGTCCCGTTTTGAAGGATCGGCACGCCAGGCACGAGGCTGTGTTCTCCGGTATCTTGCCCGCGAAAAAACAGGGACCGCGAGTGCCATCGCGAATCATGAAGGAATAGACGAGGACCGTATACGTGGCGTTATTCCGGGCCTCATTCGTGAAGGAATGGTTCATGAACGAGACGGTTTTTATTCTGTAGGATATTGACATACCATGTCCTTTTTTGGTATAAACAAGCGTCAAGCCTCGAGAGAGCGGATGTCGTATAACGGCTATTACCCCAGCCTTCCAAGCTGGAGACGTGGGTTCGACTCCCATCATCCGCTCTGTCGGGGTTTTTTTACGCCCTTTCCCCTTCGTTGACAACACCATACCGGGATGCTATTATTTACTTTGAGCTAATTTAATCAGCCGCAGGTGGTAACATATGTCAGACGCTTTTCTGATCGGGTCCATTCTTGATACTTCCGCCAATTTTATTTGTGTTCTCGACAGCAAGGGCACGGTTCTTGCCGCGAACGAGGGATTTGCACATCTTGTAAATGGTCGGGGTCGCGAGACGATTATTGGATCTGTTCTTTCAAATTCTATTCAGGAAAGTTCCGAACTGAAGGAATTCATTTCATCCATACCGTCCAGGGAAGATGGTCAGTACCTGCAGGCAGTACATCGCAATGGGAAAAAAACGGTGTATATCCAGTTTTCCAAATCCATGGTTTCATCACCGGAGTATGGTGATTGCGTTTACCTGAATGGTCTCGATGTAACCGAACTCCATGAATCGAAAAACGAACTGGAAACTAAAATTCGCGAACAAACCAGTTTCCTCATCCGAATGGGTCATGAACTCAAGACCCCCCTTAATACTGTTCTTGGATATGCCCAGCTTCTTTCGGGGCTTGAAAACCTTCCCGTATCCGCACAGGATTATATCGCGACAATACAGACACAGGAAACCAATCTCCTGTATATGCTCAATGATGTACTCGAGTATTCAAAATATGAAGCGGGTCAAACGGTTCCCATTTTATCTGAAACAAATGTGCACAAACTGGTAGAGGATGTTACACGATCTTTTATAGACAGTTTTTCCCGGAAAATGCTTTCTCTTACCGTTGAATACAAAAATGATGTGCCTGAGGCTATTCTTTCCGATACGGGAAAAATCGCACAGGTGCTTTCAAACCTTCTTGGAAACGCACTCAAATATACCAGGAAAGGTGGCGTAACCCTTACTGTTTCCTGCGATAAAATGATAACAATCGATATCGAGGACACCGGAATCGGCATCCCTGATGACGAGAAGGACAGTCTTTTCGATGTATTTACCAAATCCGGAGCGGGCCCCGAACATACGGGAAATGTGGGCATTGGTCTTGCAGTAGCGAGGATATTTGCCCGCATGCTGGGGGGTGATGTTGTCCTTGTACGGTCAAGCAGCGGTAAGGGTTCTCTGTTCCGGTTCAGTTTTGAGGCAAAGCGTGCCGAAAGTTCAAAAAAACAGACACAGCAGATTGTTGACTATTCGGCCATTAAAAGTATTTCTCGCCCCTGCAAAATACTTCTAGTGGATGATGTTGATATCAATCTTGCCATGCTGGAAATTTTTCTTGCTCCTGCCGGCTTTGACCTCAGCATTGCGTCAAATGGTAAAGAGGCGGTCCGGATCTTCAGCGAGTTCAAACCGGATATAGTGTTTATGGACCTCATCATGCCGGATATGGACGGTTTTGAAGCTACACGTCATATAAAGTCCATTGATGCTTCGATTCCGGTTATCGCACTTACCGCGAGTATTGTAGACAGTGTAAAGGCTCAGGCGCTTGAGGCAGGAGTCAATGACTTCATGTACAAACCGTTCATTCCGGAGCGGTTCTTTGAGATAATTTCGGAATATACCGGAATTGTTTACACCATGGAATAACGG
>CAZVEL010000155.1:0-1986 GCA_964626305.1 uncultured Treponema sp.
GAAGGATGTCCATCTGGCACTTTTAAAGGCGCTCAGGAAAACGGAACGCACGGCGGAACATGAATCCACTTTGCAACAGGGTAATGATCCGTTGCTCCGAGAAGAACCGGTCTTTTCACCCGAAGTTGCCTGGGGACGTGCCGGAGGAGAAGCCTTGTCCACAATACCCGCCGGGGACTACGAAACACTGTCCGTGGATGGTATGGATCAATGCAGGGCAATACTCGAAGCCGTTGAAGACGGTACCCTTGATCAGGTTGACTTTATTGAGCTCATGGCCTGTGCGGAAGGCTGTGTGGGAGGACCACTTACAGCAGTTCAGCCCGCGCTCGCTCGACACAGTCTTGTATCCCATGAACAGCAGGTTCCAGCGAATGATCCGGAAGAATACCGTAAACGGGAATCAATGTCCGCCTCCTGTCTTCTCACCGAAACGGTTCACGCACGACCGGCGCTCCTGCTGGACAAGGATTACCATATAGCCATGCACATGATGGAAGAAATGGAAACCATATATCAAAGCCTTCCCGGCCTTGACTGCGGATGCTGCGGAGCACCGAATTGTCACGCACTCGCCGAAGACATTGTCCGCGGGAACGCACGCCGGGAAGACTGTGTTATCATATTGAAGGAACAGTATCTCCGCCTTCTTGAAGACGGATCCTGAGGGACTCCATGACCGACAAGGAACTACTGCGAAAAACCATGAAGAATATCCTGCTCCACGAAGACCGGAACCGGACAGGTCCCCCTCCCCGCATCAGTTTCGAAAAACCGGCTCATGTTTTCCGCCAGGGACCGCTTGCCACACCTGAAACCTGTGCCACCCTTTTTACTTACCTTCCCTTCGGGACCGAAGCTGATCCCCGGGAGGCCATACAAACCGTTCTGGCCAGAGATGTTCCGGTCGCCGTACCCCGGGTTTCCGGAGATCACCTGCAGTTCCACCGGATTTCTTCTCTTCACGGTCACTTTGAACAAAACCGCTGGGGGATTTCAGAGCCGCCCGTATCCGGTCCTTGTTATTTTTCTCCGGATCCATCCTCACAAACGTTTGAACCACAGCCCCCCCTTCTCGTGCTTGTGCCTGCACTCGTATTTGACCTTGAGGGGAGCAGACTCGGCCGTGGCGGAGGCTACTACGATCGATTTCTCTCCGCTCTTCTTTCCCGATACGCCGGCCGGCGAGATACTATAACTCTTGCAGGCGTCGGTTTCTCCCTGCAGATTATTGACCATGTCCCCCGGGAAAGGCATGATATTTCAGTTGATTGCCTCTATACTGATGTATAGGTATATTTGATGGAAAAGGAGCGTATATGGGAGAAATAAAATCAGCACTGGAAATAGCACTCGAGAAAACCGCCCATATTGAAGGCGATCTTTCGAGCATACAAAATCGTGAATACCGCAACGACGGCAAACGCCTGGCGAATCATTACCTCGAAACCGGGAATACGGAAGAATTGTCAAAATCTTTTGAACAAACACCGGCTGATCGGCGTGAGAGCGTGCGGGAAGGAGCGGTTTCAATCCTGCTTGCCGCGGTTAAGTTGCCTGTGGCCGAAGAAGATACCGAAAAAACCGCGAAAATTGGGAAGGGACTCGAAACCCTCATTCCCGGTCAGGGAATTGCTTCCATGTTCGGTCAGGTTGATCAAATATTCAAACAGTATCTGTCCGAATGGGACCAGACAAAAAAGGCTCTTGAACAACAATTTATGCCAAAACTCCGGGCGAAACAACAGGAAATGGCCCGCCGGTATGGCCAGGCGGTCCCCATGGAATTAACCCAGGACCCCGAGTATACGTCGGCTTTTTCCCGTGCCAAGCGGGCCCTCGACGAAAAATACGAAATGGTGGTTGACGAAGTGCGCTCACGGGTACAGGAAATCACCGGCATTGGAGAACACTGATACTCTTGACTTTTTTTTGTCTTTCAGGTACTTTGCTCTTCGTCGGGAGCGTTTCCCGGCGATGCGGAAA
>CAZVEL010000156.1:0-13600 GCA_964626305.1 uncultured Treponema sp.
GGTGTTGTCATTCATTCTCACATAAAAGTGGCCGCGTTTTTCATATTCACGGTAGCGGGAGTGCGGCGCCAGTACATTCAGGATTTTTGCGGTCCGGACACCCTGTTCATAGATTCCCGCGTCATTTCGGGACAGGGCTCCATAGTACTGTACCCGTGCCGAGTTGAATAATTCACGTATGGTCGAATCGTAATACGAGCTGCCGGTCATGGCAGCACGAAAGATAAAAGGCTCGTTTCCCGTAATTTCATGCACGAAGGCCGCACCTTGTGAAAACCCGTACCCGGCGATACGCGCAGGATCGATTACCCGGTGCTGTATACAGATATTCTGTATGAGCCGGGAATACGCGTGGTGGTCAGAGAAATATTCAACCCTGGACTGGGGAACCAGTACCGCAACTCCCTGTTTCCCGAAGCGCTCTTGAACCTTCCCGTCGAGAAATAGTCTGCCGAACCGGTCCTTTGCGGTGTGTTTTCCAGTTGAACCGTGAAAACACACGATCATCGGAATGGACTGTTCGGGAATCCCTTGTGCGTCGAGGTCCAGTGCATCTCCACGAAGCTGAACGGGCAGGTACAGACTATACGTGATGCCAGCCAGAGTTTTCGTCCATATCCAGAGATCGTCGGCAACCGTTTCTTCCGGCCAGTAGGCTTTATCGTAGTGGAGCTCCGGTGATTTTGTGTATCGAAGAGCGGTATATGCGAGAAGTATGAGTACTGACAGAGTGGAAACTGTGATGATTGTTCGGCGGTTCAGGTACATGGGGGCTTCCTTGGGTACTGCTACCAAAATTGTTGAAAATAAAAGCTGTACCATACTGTTACCAAAATTGTTGAAACGTTTCCAGCCCTGTGCACCCGAGGGCTCGCTTCAAACTCCTTTTGCTGTACATGAAATGGCCTTCTATGGTACTATTTTATACAAATACTGTCCTTCGCAACCAGCGGAGGCCAAGGAGAACAACAATGGACGATCATGCGGCTACAATGGAAAAAATCGTAAGCCTTTCAAAACGGCGTGGTTTTGTGTTTCAATCCTCGGAGATTTACGGCGGACAAAACGGCGCCTGGGACTACGGACCCCTCGGAATTGAACTCAAAAATAACATAGAACGTGCCTGGTGGCGGGAAATGACCCAGCTCCACGACAATATCGTGGGTCTCGACGCGGCAATACTCATGCACCCCCGTGTCTGGGAAGCATCTGGTCATGTTGAAAACTTTACCGACCCGCTTGTTGACTGCAAGAAATGTAAAACCAGGTTCCGTGCCGATCAGATTGATCAGGAAAAGCTGGCGAAAAAAGAATGCCCCGAATGCGGCGGTGAACTCACCGATACCCGCAAATTCAATCTCATGTTCAAGACTTCCATCGGCCCGGCCGAAAGCTCATCAAATACCATTTTTCTTCGGCCGGAGACGGCGCAGGGTATTTATGTAAACTACAAGAATATTGCCCAGTCGAATCGGCTCAAGATTCCTTTCGGTATTGCGCAGGTCGGCAAGGCGTTCCGGAACGAGATTGTCACCAGAAACTTCATTTTCAGAACCTGTGAGTTCGAACAGATGGAAATGCAGTTCTTTGTAAAACCCGGTGAGGATGTGAAATGGTTCGACTTCTGGCGTGAGCAGCGCTGGGCTTTTTACCAGAAGCTCGGTATCCGGATGAGCAAGCTCCGTTGGCACCAGCATGGTCCGGACGAGCTTGCCCACTACGCGAAAGATGCCTGGGATATCGAGTATGAATTTCCCATGGGATTCCGTGAACTTGAAGGGGTCCATAATCGTACGGATTTTGACCTCAAGCGGCATACCGAATTTTCCGGGAAGGATCTGCAGTACATTGACCAGGATAACGGTAATGAACGGTTTATTCCCTACATCATCGAAACATCCGCCGGACTTACTCGTAATCTTCTTATGTTCCTTTGCGACGCATATGAGGAAGAAAAGGTTGCCGACAAAGGGAATGCCGATGACTGGCGTACGGTTCTCCACTTCCACCCAAAGATCGCTCCCGTTACCGTTGCCGTGCTTCCGCTCATGAAAAAAGATGGTCTCGCGGAACTTGCCCGGGATATCCGGCAGGAACTGAAAGAAGAGTTCATGACAGACTACGATCAGGCAGGCGCTATCGGAAAACGATATCGCCGACAGGATGAAGCGGGAACTCCCTTCTGCGTGACCGTGGACTATGATTCCAAAGAAGACAACACGGTAACCCTCCGTTTCCGCGACTCCATGGAGCAGGTACGTATTCCCCGTGCTGAACTGGGAGATCGGATTCGCACAGAAATAAAGAACTACACGCGGGTATAATCAACCGGGAGGTATACTCATGGCGGAATATAACAAGCTTCACAGCATTAATACCTCCCGGATTCTGCGCGCCATCTGGCTTAATCCCGGGTTAAGCCGGATAAAGCTCGCGGAAATGCTCGATCTGGATCGTTCTACGGTTACCAAGATCATGCAGGGTATCCTTGAGCGGGGTATTGTTGAAACCGCGGGAAAGAGTACGGTTCAGTCCGGGGTTGGGCGACGCCAGATAAGTTTGAGAATAAATGCTGATATCGGGGTCATTCTCGGTCTTGAAATTCAGGATTCCCGTTACCGTGTTGTTGTTTCGACAATTTACGGGGAAGTCTTTCATTCATTTAGCGGAAAGTTCAAGACCACCCATGAAACCATTGTATCTCATGTAGTTACTCTCATATCAAACGCGAAAGCGTATATTGACGAGCAGGGAATGTTCCTGCTCGGGATCGGTATCGGTCTTCCCGGTATTGTTGATCCTTATACCGGTGTTATCATCAGGTCCAACCCGCTCAATATCCACGAACCGTTTGATCTGCGTAAAGCACTGGAAACATATTTTGACGAGTATGTTTTTGTTGAGAATGACGCAAACTGTTGTTGCTGGGGTGAGCTTGCCTTCCGGCCCGAAAATCGTCAACGGAATTTTTTAACGGTACTTGGTGAGTTCCGCTATGTAGTGAAGGGCAGTCGTGAGCTTCATGGCCTTGCGATGGGGCTTGGCCTCGTGATCCGGGAACGGGTTTTGCACGGTGATCATTTTACCGCTGGTGAATACCGGAGTGTGTATGCAACTTCAAAGACCGGCCAGTTTCTGGTTCCCTGGGACGATCTCTGCCGCATTCCCGACGATGAAAAGGTTCTTAACGAGGTATACCGCGAACTTACGGCAAATCTTGCTTTTCTGGTAAACAGTGTTGATCTTACAAAGATTGTATTTGCCGGTGATATCGTGGAACATCCCGGAAATATTAAAGATCTTCTGGCTCAATCCATCGAAGAGAGCTGGGTTTATGATCTTGACCGTAATTTCGTTATAGGTTTTTCCGAATTCGGAGAAAAAGCGGTTTCCATTGGCGCCGCCGGGCTCTTTGTGGAGAAACTCTTTTCTGTTCCGGATATGGCTGACCGCTTTGAAGAACTTGTGGGATATGATCTGTACGAATACATTCTAAAGCAGAAAGGGCTTATCCGAGACTTTCAAGTTCCTTGAGCCAGACAGCCGCGGACGCGTCGCTCGGCATCCGCCAGTCGCTCCGCGGAGAAAGGCTCACGCTTCCTACCTTAGGGCCGTCCGGCAGACATGAGCGCTTGAATTGCTGTGAGAAAAACCTTCGGTAGAAAACATTCATCCATTTCAGTATGTCCTCTCTCGTATACACCGGCTCCCTTGTCAGCGATCCGAAGGCATGTTCCGCCATGTAGAGTATCTTTGTCGGTGTACAACCCCAGCGCATCATGTGATAGAGGAAGAAGTCGTGCAGCTCGTAGGGTCCAACAATCTCTTCCGTCTTCTGGCTTATTTCATCCTCATCGGCGGGAAGAAGTTCCGGACTGACCGGAGTATCCAGAACCGACTGGAGTGTGGACGTGAGTTGCCGGGGGGCAGAGCTCTTTTGTTCCTCTTCTGTTTCTGGCGGTAAAAACTGTTCCGCCTGCCGTGCGCACCAGCTTACGAGGTGACGAACCAGTGTTTTTGGGATGGACGTGTTTACCGCATACATGGACATATGGTCTCCATTGTACGTAGCCCAGCCGAGTGCGAGTTCGGAGAGATCGCCCGTCCCGATTACCAGCGCGCCAAGCATGTTCGCTTTGTCCATGAGAATCTGTGTACGTTCCCGCGCCTGAGCGTTTTCGTATGTTACATCATGGTTCTCGGCATCCTGTCCGATATCCTTGAAGTGCTGGGTTACGGATTTGTTTATTCTTATTTCTTCCAGTGTTATGCCAAGGCTGGAAGCCGTCTTTTTGGCATTCGATTTTGTTTTCCCGGTGGTTCCGAATCCGGGCATAGTGATGCCATGGATTTCGCTTCTGGGAATTCCGAGAAGGTCAAAGGCCCGGACGGTTACCAAAAGTGCCAGGGTCGAATCAAGGCCTCCGGAAAGTCCTACAACCGCATGATGGATGCCGGTATGACTGAGGCGCTTCGCGAGTCCCGCGGTCTGAATGGCGAAGATATCGGCGCAGCGCTCATCAAGCGTTTCAGGTGCAGCCGGTACAAAGGGATGAGGTTCAATATGACGGAGGAGGGCACGCATCTGGATACCCTCTGAATGAACAGCTGGGGGTTCGTGGTCGAGGACGCAGGGGATAATGGTGTATCCGGATGCTTCCGCCTCTGTGGCCGGAAATGAGTTCAACCTCCGGCGTTCGTGGAGAAGACGGCGGATGTCAATGTCCGTGCAGAGAAGATTGTCGGAAAAAGGTACTGTTTCGGAGAGAATAGCACCGTTTTCGGAAACTATCGAGTGTCCGGAAAATACCATGTCTCCGGTAGATTCTCCCGGACCGGCATCGGTGTAGATATAGGCGCAGATACCCCGACCGGACTGGCCGGTAACGAGCGTACGGCGATAGTCTGCCTTGCCAACAATTTCATTGCTTGCCGAAAGGTTTGCGATAACGACGGCCCCGGCCGCGACATGGGCGGATGAGGGCGGGCAGGGAACCCAGAGGTCCTCGCAGATTTCAATGGCAAGTGCGAGCTCACTTGTACGGGTGTCGGAAAAAAGAAGGCGGCTGCCGAAAGGGACCGGATCGGGTCCGAACACTCCGGCCTGGATACTCCCGGTTTCCGCCGGGGCCGGAGAAAAATGACGGAGTTCATAAAACTCTCCGTAGTTGGGAATGTGAGTTTTGGGAACAACTCCGCGAACGACCCCGCCGGAAATAACCGCCGCGCAGTTATACCGGGTATTGCCCCGGCTGAAGGGAAACCCTACGATACTGGTTATGGAAAGTTCCTTCGTTTTTTCCGCGATAAGACGGACCGCCGCAAGGGAAACACGGCACAGGAGTTCCTGGGAAAAGAGGTCTCCGCAGGTGTAGCCGGTAACCGAAAGCTCCGGGAATACCACCAGGTCTGCATCGAGCGAAACCGCTTTTCGTATGAGGGAGAGAATCTCCGCGGTATTCGCACCACAATCTCCAACCGTACAGACGGGTGTTGCCGCTGCCACTCTGTAAAATCCATGTGTCATACGCTGCACTCCTCACTACCCAGTGTATACAATTTTCCGCAAACTCGCTATACTTTTCCATCATGAACAAGGCGTTAGAAACTCTGAAAACCCGCGGATTTTTTCAACAGTGTACCGACATTGACGGTCTCTCTCGACTTATGGACGAGGGACCTGTTTCATTTTACGTCGGTTTTGATCCCACCGGCTCCAGCCTGCATATTGGGCACATGCTCCCCGCGTTCGCGCTCCGTCATCTTCGTGACGCCGGGCATCGTCCGGTAGCGCTTATCGGCGGTGGAACCGCCCGTATCGGTGACCCATCCGGCAAAACAGAAATGCGCAGGATGATCACCTATGATCAGATTGACGACAATTCGAGCGCTATAGGCGCCCAACTCGACCGGTTTATCGGATTTGACGGGAAAAACGCCCTGCTTGAGAACAACAAAAACTGGCTCGCTGATTTGAACTATATCGATTTTCTCCGGGATATTGGATCTCATTTTTCCGTAAACCGCATGCTCACCTTCGAAGCGTACAAAAAGCGGATGGAAACCGGGCTCACCTTTGTGGAATTCAACTATCAGCTGCTGCAGAGTTACGACTTCCTCCAGCTCAACGAGCGTCATGGGGTACGCCTCCAGATTGGTGGCGACGACCAGTGGGGCAACATCGTAGCCGGAATCGAACTTGTTCGCCGTAAAAACGGGAACGAAGTCTTCGGTCTGACGTTCCCGCTTATCACTACCTCAGATGGAAAGAAAATGGGAAAAACCGAGAAGGGTGCGCTCTTTCTCGATCCGGCCGTAACCACTCCCTATGATTTCTTCCAGTACTGGCGGAATGTTACCGATGCTGATGTTCGCCGCTTCATGCTGCTGTTTACCTTCCTGCCCATGGACGAGATTGACGCGGTGGTGCAACAGGATATCAACGGGGCAAAAGAGCGCCTTGCGTACGAGGTTACCACCCTCATTCACGGCAAGGACGAGGCTGACAAGGCTCTTGCCGGCGCAAAGGCGGCCTTTGGCGGCGGCGGAAATCGTGACGCCATGCCGACGGTCGAAATTCCCGCTGATCGCTTCACCGACGGAATCGGTGTTATCGATCTTTTCTTTGAGGCAGGGCTTGCCGCAACCAAGAGCGACGCCCGCCGCCTCGTGCAGCAGGGCGGTGCCCGTGTCGCAGAAGCTCAGATCAGCGATGTAAACGCCGTCATCAACAACAATGTACTCGATTCCGACGGCGAGCTCGTACTCCGCGCCGGTAAAAAGAAGTTCGCCCGGGTAATTACCAGGTAGCAAAGTCTATACTACGGTATACACACTGCATAAAAAAAGAGCCCGGCACGTTGTGGCGGGCTCTTTTATGGAAACCTTATGGGTAATCAGTATCCGAATTCATCACAGAATCAATTACACTTGGGATTTCATTGAGCGGGATATCGATTGTATATTGTAACTCGTTAGCATCATTGTAGACCTTAAGTTGTGCGATTTTGTTGGCAAGTTCATTATACAAATAATCCGGATCTACATATAAATAATCGGTACTAATATCATTCTTATCGATGGTACTGGAATAAGTAAGCACAAACTTCCCACCAACTCCTGTATCCGAACGCCTTAGTGAATACGAGGCACCGAATGCAACCGCAGTGTAAAGATCGATATTGAAATCGCTCAATTCTTCGTCATAATAGAAATCAAGGTCCATGTCCATGTACAATTTTTCCTTGGTCTCGCCATCAACGAGATAAGTGTATTCCTGATTATCTGCAGGGATAGTGCAACCATCCACTGTGCCCTCAATAGAACCAGTCATCTCCATGACAAGAAGGTCATTATACCATGTATCCGGTTCAGGAATCCAATCTTCAGAAGGAGAGGAATAGGTTGTTGTAATTTTTCCGTTGCACGTAATGGTTCCACCACCAAAGCTATCTGAGATATAAATCGGGAATTCTTCCGTTGCTCTGGATCGTGTCGCTATGCTGGATTCTGGTGACTGATCTTCGGACAGTTCGATGACATTTGTGTTGAGCGATTCAAGAGCTTCAATGAATATATCTCTTGAATCATCTTGAGTTCCTACCGTAGCGTTTGAATCAGGAAGGTCTTCAGCTGCAAGAACCTCGGGCGCGGCGTACGTGATTTGTGAATCTGAAGATTCGCTGCACCCCATAAAGGCGAAAAGAACAAGAATCCCGGAAAGTAGTACTGAATTTTTTTTCATGCTGTATCATCCCCCTTCGGTTAACGGAGCCTGTCCGTATTCGTACTGCTGATAGTATAGATCGATAATTCGGGGATTTCAAACCAAAATTCAATTTTTTTGAGAAAAAAGTGCTTTAAAAAAAGCAACTATGGCGCGCCAGATACGAATGAATATATTCGGATTTCGCAGGCGTTCCAGACGTGTGTAGGCTTCCATGAGTTCCAGGTCCGTGAAGTTGGAACGCTGGGTGTTTTCCTCAATTTCCATTTCAAGTTCACTGACCCTGTCGGTGGATTCAATAACATTTGCGGATATCATATGCCAGCCGAGACGGCGTGCTGCCTCAAGGCGGCGGCGTCCGGCGATGAGAACGTTATCGCTGTTGATTGTTATTGGATTCATGAGACCATACCGTTTCATGGAGTTCATAAGGTCTTCTATGTCTTCCGGTTCTTCACGAATTCTGCGTTTAACCCGGATGTCATCAAGGGGAATCTGCATGGAACACCTCCTCCCTACTCAAGCAGGGGATTGAACGCGGGGCCGGATGGTTCGGATGTATCCTCGGTGTCCTCGAGGGCTTCTTCATCCGGTTCAACCTCTTCTTCTTCAGTATAGTCCATTTCCGAAGCCGTTTCAGGTTCTTCACTGGAAGATGAGGTATTGTTTCTTCTAAAAAAGCCGGAACGGCGACGAGGTTCGGGATCGGTGAATACATCGGGATCAAGAGTAAGCGCCGAAGTGTCTACTGTTATCGGGCGTTGTCCAACGGAGTAGCTTTCCTGCTGGAGACGGTCCATGGCAACACGCTTAAGATTGTCGTGCCGTTCATGATAAGTGCAATAACTCGTTGGCTGTGTGCCCTCAAGAAACTCGAGTTCGACGGTATCGTCACTACAATATTCTGTAGGGAGCAATCCGGATTTTTTACAGACAGTTGCGGTAACCAGGCCGCTTTGCGGCCGGACAAAATCGCGGTAGGGGAGACCTTTGTGAATCTCGTGCATATAATCTCCCCAGGCTGGCCCGGCGAGCGTAGCGCCGGTATTGTCCAGACCAAGAGAAAGCCCTCGTCGATCAAAACCGAACCAGAGTGCCGTGGTGTAATATGGCGTAAATCCGACCGTCCACGCGTCCGCCCAGTTCTGGGTTGTTCCGGTTTTACCCGCCGAAGGAATGGTAAACGATGGGCCGTTTTCGTCGGTAAAGGTGAATTTGTGACGACCTGTTGCGGCCCAGCCAAGCGTTCCTGACGCAGTGGTGTTCTGTAACAGGGAGGTCATGATATAGGCATTTTGCGGGCTGATAATCTGAAGTGCGCTCCCCTTCCGCTTTTGTTCCATGCGGAGTTCCCGTTCGGGATCAAGGATGGTTTTACCATTCCGGTCTTCAACAGAGCGTATGGCGATTGGCGTAACTTGTTTACCCTGATTAGCGAAGGTACTGAAGGCCCGTGCCATTTGTAGTGGAGAGACATTGATAACACCGAGACCGAGCGAGTATACACGCGGGAATATCCGTTGAATTTCCTCCCGATCGGTATATCCCAGAAGGGTCGCGGCACGCTTTATGGCAGCGTCAAATCCGATACCATCAAGAATACGCAGTGACGGAACATTCATGGAGTGGGCGAGTGCTTCCCAGAGCAGAACCGTTCCCTTCCACTCTCCACGGAAATTAAGCGGAGTGTAGGGAACACCGGATTCGTTGAAGAATACGATCGGGGTGTCGTTTATCATGGAGCCGGCGGTAAATTTCCGGCTGTCGATTGCCGCGGAGTAGTACAGCGGCTTGAAGGTGCTTCCCGGCTGTACACGTGCCTGGATTGCCCGGATAGTCTGGTTGGACTGCTCGAATTTGCTTCCTCCAACCAGGGCAGTTATGTAGCCGGTATCGTTTTCCAGGGAGATGAGCGCGCCCTCAACCGTTGTCCGTGCCGCGGCAACATGGGCCATTGCATTTGATTTGTTTGTTTCCATCTTGAGGCTTGAAATACCGAACATGAGCGACATCATGTCTACAACCGGATTGAGATCCTTGCGATAGTAGGCTTGCGATTTTATGTTCATTCGTTCAGTGGAAACTGCTAGCTGGGGAAGATCATAGGCAAGCGCAAGCATTTCGGTTATCTGGGCATATCGGTCACCCTGGGCAAACTGGGCTTCGTTCGAATTCTGGAACCGGCGGTTCGCGAGAGCGATGTAATTGGTCATGATCTTGTCGGCAGCCGCCTGATGACGTAAATCCAGTGTCGTATGTACTGTGTAGCCTCCGGAGTAAATATCCATGGTGCCATACATCATGGATTCCAGTTCCCTGCGGACATATTCCGAGAACCATCGGGCCTTGTCTTCACGGTTCAGCCAGGCGGATGACGCGGTGCGAGTGAAGTCAAATTCAGCCCAATAGGTATCAAATGATTCGTCGGCTTCCCTGCCGTCCAGAAAACCGAGTTCGACCATCTGGTCAAGAACGTTACGCTGGCGATCCATCGCCCGGTTGGGATGGTCAAAGGGATTATAAAACGCGGGATTGGAAAGCTGAATAACCAGAATGGCCGCTTCAGCCGGGGTCATCTCCGTGGCCGGATGGCCGAAATAGAAGCGTGAGGCTGCATTGATCCCGTAGGTTCCTCCGCCAAAATACATCTTGTTCAGGTAGAGCTCAAGAATCTCCGGTTTGGAAAAGCGTCGTTCCAGCTGGAGTGCCCACCACAGTTCCTTGATCTTTCTGGTAAGGCTTATTTCGCTGCGGTCAAGGTAGAGCGTTCCCGCAAGCTGCTGGGTTATGGTGCTTCCACCCCCGAGAGAACGTCCAGTAAGTTTTCCGAATACCGCCCGGGCAATTGCCTTGACGTTGTACCCCTGGTGGTCATAAAAAGTCTGATCCTCGCGGGTAATCAGTGCGTTGATAACATGATCGGGAAGCTGATCCAGCGTAATCATCTCACGCTTTTCTTCCGAAGAAAACTCGGTAATCAGCTCTCCGTGGATATCAAGAATACGCGTGGGCAGCGACGGATTGAAGTCGGTGAACTGTTCGTTGTTTTTCAGATTATGGGTAAACGCCAGAGCCAGTCCGAGACTGACCCCGGTGATGATGGAAAAGAAAATAATGAGAAAAAGAAGAACTCCAGTAAAATGCTTTTTCTTGCCAGCCATATCTATAATAAAAGCATAAAGGTCGCATTGTTACAAGAAGGAAACGGGGAGTGAATCCGATGACATAAAAAAAAGAGCCGGTAGATTCTACCGGCCCGCCCATCAGGCTATCGGACCATCAGTGGGTGGGAGGGGAACTGACCGCCCGATACTCTATTTTCGGATATAAATATGCCGTACTTGAATAAAAAATCAGGGAGATTCTGACACGTTTATGTCAATTTGCATGGAAACGGTGTAGTCCTTGCCTTTTTCCGCGACAATTTGACGAATAACCTCGTAATCACCAATCTTGAACTGGATTGTGTACGGTCCTGGTTCAATCGGTATGGACTTTCCCGTGTTTTCCACCGGAGTGTCGTTGACGAGGATTGTGGTGTTTTCCGGAGCAACCAGAATCAGTGTAGGGGTCGTATCTTTCAACATGACATCCACGGATGTGATACGCGCGGATTCCACTGTGAACATCCGTACCTCATTCCGGTAATGATCTGATACAACTGAAAGATGATGATCGCCGGGGTCCAGAATGTGGAGATTTCTGTCCTGGTCTATGGGTGACTCGTCGATAAGAATACGAACCGGCTTTTCTCCGTCGTCCGGATATCGAAGCTTCAGGGCAAGGGCGCCTTCGTCGGTGAGCAGGGGTTTTATGCGAACCTCGAACTTCATTTCATCGATAGTTGGGGGGAGTCCTTTCATGACAGGCTGGAGCCGGAAGACAACCGGCCCGTCCTTCGGGTCATGTATCCGTTCAAGAACGGTGGCGTAGGGACCGTTCTTGAGCTTGTGATCCCCAACAAGGGGAATCTGCAGAACAAACGAAAGCCGGGCCGGCAAAGGCTGATATACTTCCTGTATTCCCCGGTAGTCGATAGTGCCGTTTTTGGGCGTCGGTTCGACGCTCCGGTACAGCCCGTAAGCCATACTGTTCTGGTATCGGAGTATTTCACGTGGAATACGGACCTCTATTTCAACGGCGCGGAGGAATATAGTGTTTTCGGGAAAAAGAATACCAACTGCGTCATTATAGCCGATATTTGCAACCTGTAGTTCCGAATCATTACCGCTTACCGTGATTGTATCTACGGAACGAACCCGGAACGACTCGCCACACAGCGGAGCCATTGTAAGCGTAAGAAAGAGGATTCCAAATACTACGTATGCGTTCTTCATACGCGCTAATTCCTTTGTAAAAATCCGGCGGGGTTCTTCGGTACTCCGTTTTCATGTATCTCAAAGTGAAGATGTGGTCCAGTAGATTGTCCCGTGGATCCGACGTTACCAATAATAGTACCGGATTTGACGGTGTCATGCAACTCGATTTTTCTATGCGAAAGATGCCCGTACAGGCTTTCCCGGTTACCTTCATGACGGAGAAGAATGTAGTATCCATAAACATCGTGATAACCGGTTGAAATTGCCGTACCGTCGGCGCAGGCCAGGACCGGTGTTCCCTGCGGAGCAGCGAGATCGACTCCATGATGAAAGACCAGGTTTCCGGTAACCGGGTTTTTACGCATGCCGAAGGTGGAGGTTACTACCCCTTCGGGAAGCGGGAAACGGAAGGTAGGGGTGAGAAAAAAGGCACGGACCGTGCCGTCAAAACCCGTATCAGGAAGACAATGGACTGTTCGTGACGAACCGTCATTTTCATACAATGTAAAAGAAATTATGCCGGGGGTGTCAGGATCAAACGAGGATAACAGGAGCTGTTCGAGTCGGTTATTACCCCGGTCCGGCAGATACAGCCCCGGAATGGATGGCAGCAGCAGAACCCTGCCGTCCAGAGCCGTGTCCCGTGATTCAATGCGGTTCAGGCTTGCAAGAGCATCATAGGGGACAGAGCATCGGGCAGCTATTCCCAGCAGTGTATCATCGGCTCTCACCCGGTACCGGTAGATATGGAGTTCCGGTGTTTTACCGGCTGCTATGGCCATTCGTGCGGTGGAAACATCATCCTGATACTGGCGGAAGAGGGGGTTTCCGGAAGCAAGAGACGGTATTTCCGGATAGCGGTTATTTTCCTGTGCCGAAAGAAAAACTGATACTATGACGAGCATGGTAACAGTAAAATGATGTATGCGTGGTATCGTTCTGTGCATCACCGGCCGTCCGGAGAATGCTTTTCCGGTGAAAGAACAAAGGCTATGAATCCGTACAGAAGAATGGTAAGGAGAAGTGAAATGAATGCAAGCGTGCGCTCATAGTGGAGGACAAGCAGGACAAAGGCAAGAACCCCGGAAAAAAGCACCGCCTTGCGTGCGAGGCCGAACAGAAAGGATCGGGCTCCGGCTTTGAAAGACGTCCTGGCCCGCAGCACGAAAAACAACACAATTCCCGCGGAAAGGACAGTTGTGAAGACAAGGGTATAGAGGTCTGGTCGGGAAACCGCCAGGGTCCACAGGGGATACACCAGCAGAAAACCGGTGCCGACACAAACGCCGATCAGGGCTGCAAACCGTATGGCGGAGCCCAGAACGGCGCTGTATCCGCGAAGGATTGTACCGATCATTCCTCGGAAATACAGTCCACAGGACAAACTGCCGCACAAGCACCACAGCTGATGCATGCATCAGCGTCGATAACGCGCTTGTTGTCGCTTTCGCTGATTGCGTTAACCGGGCATTCACCTTCGCAAGCACCACAGTTGATGCATTCATCGGAAATCTTATAGGCCATTACAGAGCCTCCTTGTTTGAGATATAGCATT
>CAZVEL010000157.1:0-2842 GCA_964626305.1 uncultured Treponema sp.
TAATTCCTGGATTGATATTCATTTCAAACCGGTATCCGAGCCGGAAGACCATGTATCCGCCGGTTTTCAGTACGGGAAGCCGGCAGCTGACATCGAATCCGGTTTGCCAGATGTACTGAATGGTATCCTGGTTCAAAAATGGTGTGGAGTAAAAAAACGCATGGCCACTGTTACTGCCGGACGAGTTCCTGATGCTTCCATCGGTAATGTAGGAACCCTCACTGGTTACATACTCACGAATACGACGGTCATCCATCCCCTCATTCACATTACCATGCCGTATGAGCACCCCGACAACATCAACATCAACCGCCTCAAGCGGTCGGAGACGAACCCGCAGATTTATCCGGTCGGAATTCGGATCAAGCGCGGCGCCGAAATTTTTACCGGCGTGCGAATAATTCTGAAAGTTTGGTGATGAGGCATCCAGATCGTGCCCTTCTTTGTGACTGTAGGTATAGGGGGTAACCATGGTGTAATCGAGCATTACCCGGGTAAAAAAGCCTGATTTCCGGGGAGCGTAGGACACGCCAAGCTGCCCGGCGATCCGCCACTTAGTGTCAAAATTAAACCTGGCGATATCGTTAAAACTCAAGTCATCGGCAATCAGGGTTCCATCTACCTTCATGCCCTCCAGAGGCCGTACGGTAAAGGTACCACCAAGGTAAGAATTGTCATGAAAACCGGTATTCCCCTGACTTATCATGTAGGGAGAAAGCGGGAGCAGATACAGGAGATCCAGACGGTCTCCATAGACTACCGATTCGAATATCGAAATTGAAAACCAGTGTACCGGACGGTACTCGAATGAATGAAGGGATAAATACTTGTTCGGATAATAGTCTTTGACGTTATTGTCCGCGGTAGCGCTGAGTGCGAAGAGGGA
Source organism: uncultured Treponema sp. (assembly GCA_964626305.1). Taxonomy (GTDB): domain Bacteria; phylum Spirochaetota; class Spirochaetia; order Treponematales; family Treponemataceae; genus Teretinema. Next base: position 887 of record CAZVEL010000157.1, read on the forward strand.
AAGATCAAAACACCATTTTTGCCGGTTAAGCGCAAAGGTAAACTGGCCCGCGGCCTGCGCCTGTTGTCCCACAATGATGCCATTCTCGTACATTGGTCCCCAGGAACCGCGCATGAGTCCGGTATTCAGATAGGTGTCGTCGGTACCGATGGAAATGGAGGAAGTGATTGAAGGCAAAATATAGAAGGGGCCCACCTTCGCGTTGTCTTCGACAACGTTCTTGGTTGACCGTTCCCATGCCGGTTTGAGTTCCTCGTCGGGAAGCTTGTTTATGGCCCACCCGTCCGCGGAGGCGCTTGCTGAAACAATGTCGTTGAAGGAAAAATTTGCATCAAGCGATATGGCAAGGTCCATCTGATTGTAATTGTTGTCGGTATCAATGGCAAGGGCTGTCTTTCCTCCGAAACTCACGGTACGCCCGAAGAGCCGGTCAAAGTGGGAGCGTGCGATCTTTCGCTGGGTTTTGTCGCCCTTCTCCTGTACGTTTTCCAGAATGGTTCTGACCAGGGGAAGTGGATAAGGTCTGACCGGGGGAAGATTCCGTACTATTCCCATGGTTTCCCAAATGGTCAGGTCATCATAAAAATAATCAAGCGGATCGGCCGCGACCTGCGCAAAAAGCAGTGAACATGAAAGCAGTAACACAACCGCAAGAACCATAGTTTTTACAATACTCATACATTCCTTCCTCGTCGTCAGCACCCGGTTTTTCGGGAATTATCTTTAGCACTATATCGTAGATTTCCCGTGAGCTCAAGAACGGGATTAACCGAATCTGAAAGAATGAATAAATGAAAGCACATCATACAGACCATTCCGAATTCCCAGTTTCAATGCGTTAGCTCGCATCCCTGCCGCGAGCACAGGATCATCAAGTATCTTTCCGGCCTGATCCAGAATTTTTTTTGGTTTCCTGATATAGAGTCCGGCACCGTTGTGCACCGCATACAGTACATTTCCCAGCTCCTGACCTCGAATATATGTGGAAAATATGACCGGTTTTCCAACGGAAAGAACTTCCATGACCGTGGACGCACCGCCCTTGGTAATAACGCAGTCCGCGCAGTTCAGGAGGTCCGGCATAAAAGGGACAAAACCATAAACTCGTACATTCCTGGCCTTCCAAAATTCAACCATGGTAGAAACCTGCATACGGAGCAATTTGTTCCGGCCACAAACGACGATAAGCAGTTCCGGACGTTTTCGACGCAAAAAGGATGCAACAATCCGGTCTGCGCTCTTAAGGCCTTCTCCTCCTCCGGCAATCAGGAGAACCTTTTGCCCGGGTGAAATGTTCAACCGTTTTTTTGCTTCGGTTACTTCGTGCTCCGTATATGGCCGGTCAAAGGCTTTTGATAGTATGAATGGAAACAGGTGTACCCGTTCAGGATCATGGCCGTAGCGTTCAACAGCTTCTTTGCGGAGTTTTTCCGAAAAAACAACCAGATCATTGTTTTTCTCATAGAACCAGAGTGCGTGCGCAGTAAAGGGATCAGTAACCATGGTTATGAGCGGTATCGAAGGATCAACGCGGTCAATCGCTTCACGTGCCATAAGAATGAGTATTTCGTGCATACACACAACTTTGGTAATGCTGTGTTCCCGGAGCATTCGCATCAGATTCCGCACACCATGTAGTGATACAAAATAATTACCAAAACGGATGGCCGCCGGATACTCGGTTATCCGGTAAAAAAGAACGTATCCCGCTTCAAAATAATTCGAGGAAACCTGATAGCCGTTTTCAAAAAAAAACCGGCACAAGGGCATTTTGTCACTGAAACCGTTGAACAACAGGGGTTCAGCTGTTTCGGAATACGAGGATTCCAGTCCCAGGGCAAGAGCCCGGGCCGGTGCAACATGGCCACCGCCAGTATTTAAATACAGTAACGCAATTTTTTGCTTCATGGTATGTCGAACAGTATAATTCCTTGCAGGAGAAAGAACAAGAAGATT
>CAZVEL010000158.1:0-2111 GCA_964626305.1 uncultured Treponema sp.
TGGGAAACAGTCCGGTATTTCCGGCGGCTTGCGGACAGGCGCCACATACCACATTTCTCCCGCATTTACCGCCTCCCTGAGCGCGTCCCTCCGTCACTATGCGTACACACCGGAACCGTTCATGAATGCACTATCCGTAAGCGCCGCGGTTTCAGTGGATCTTTCCGAGCTCATTTCCACACGTGCGCGGGTCAGTGGAGAGAAGACCGGGCAGGAGCCGGTTTTCCCGGTATTCTACTCATGGTACAACGATAATCCTTTTGCGACAGTTACAATAACCAACGAGGAAAAAACGTCAATTACCGACGTGAGAACGTCGTTCTATCTCGAAAAATTCATGGGACAACCCAAGCTGTGCTCCGTTACCCGGAGTATTGCCCCTGGTCAAACGGTCGAGGTTCCCGTACGAGCCTTTTTTAACGAAGGAATGCTCGATCTTATTGAAACAATAGAAGCCGAGGGCAAGATAATCGTTGAGTATCGCACACTGGGAGCTGACCGTGTGAAGGAACTTCCGGTTACTCTGCAAATCCATCATCGTAATGCCATGAACTGGCAGGATGACCGGCGGGCTGCGGCTTTTGTATCGCCCCGCGATCCAGCGTCCATGTGGTTTTCACGCTATGTATCTTCCGTAGTAAGTGACCGTTTCCGTCCCGGCGTAAACCGGAACATGCAGTATGCCGCCGGAGTCTTTGAATCTCTGAATACGTTCGGATTAAACTACGTTATTGATCCTACGAGCGCCTATGTGGACAACATTGATAGCGGGTCAATCGACTTCCTGCAGTTTCCGTACCAGACGCTCATGTACCGCGGTGGCGACTGCGATGACCTTTCCATTCTCTATTGTTCTCTGCTTGAATCCATCGGTATTGATACTGCCTTCATCACGGTTCCGGGCCACATCTATGTGGCTTTTTCCACCGGTCTGACCGAAGAAGAGGCCCGCCAGGAATTTTACGCGCCGGAGGAACTCATTTATAGCGACGGTATGGCCTGGGTTCCCGTTGAAATAACCCTTACAAAAGAAGGGTTCATGAAGGCCTGGAGAATTGGAGCCAAACAATGGAACGACGCCTCTGCCCTCGGCAAGGCTGAACTATATCCCCTTAAAGACGCCTGGACGGTGTATCAGCCCGTCAGTGTCCCCGGTGCGGTTTCCCGGTTTACTCTTCCGGATGAAAACCGGACAATTGTTGCTTTTGATGCTTCGCTGGATGTTCTGGTTGAGCGGGAAATACGCCCGCAAATTGACGAATACCGGCGGCAGCTGGCTGTTAGCGACAAGCCGGAAACACGGAATCACCTGGGTATTTTGTACGGTAAGTACGGGATGCTCGACCAGGCGCATCGGGAGTTTGCCCTTGCGGCGAAGCGTGGTTCACGACCTGCCCGGGTAAATCTGGGTAATGTCAGTTTTCTGGAGGGTGACTATTCTGCTGCCCTTGAGAGTTATAACCGGGTTCTTTCCTCCGAACCCGGTAATGCTCTCGCCCTGCTCGGTGCTGCCCGTTGTTACTACGAACTGGACGATTATAGCCGGTCCGACACGCTCTATGCCGAGCTCGGTACCCGGGATACCGTCCTTGTCCGGAACTATGCCTATTTGGGATCGTTCTTCGATACCCGGGGCCGTGCCTGGAGTTTTTCTGACCGGCTTTCAACTATGACCTGGAGTATCGATGAACCTGACGCTCCTGTACTCCTTGAAACGGGTCCTGACAGCGATGCGGACGAAGAACCCGTCATGGAAGCGGGAGGTCTTGCCGAGGATCTCATGTACCGGCTGCCAACGCCGCGTACCCCGGAAAAATCGGAAATTACCAATAGTGCTTCTGACCAAAGTGGATTTGATCCTGATACAGACGGTTTGCCCGTCGCGCTCCCGGTCCGCCGGGAAGCAATCGTTGTTCGTTCAACCGATGAAGAGGAAGATGATGATGAACCCGCCGAAGCGGCTGAACCGGTAGCCGAAGCGGCTGCACCGGCAGCGGAAGCGGCGGCACCCACGACCGAGGTTGCCGAGCGGGAACCCGAAGCAGATGAACCGGCCGAAGCGGCTGCACCGGTAGCCGAAGCGGCTGCACCGGCAGCGGAAGGTGCCGTGC
>CAZVEL010000159.1:0-1790 GCA_964626305.1 uncultured Treponema sp.
TGCCTTTGCTCCGGATTTTACGGCATTTTCCCTCCTTGTGTACGTGGGCGGGCATCCCAACCGTGCTGTTCAGAGTCTTTTTTCCCTCCTGGCACGATCCGGATGGCAGCTTTTTCATACCGGCGATCTTGATCCGGATGGAATACTCATCCTTCAGGAATTGTCCGATGCTGCAGATACCCCGGTTTATCCCTGGATGATGGATTGCTCCGTTTTTGACCGTTATTACTCCCAGGGTCGTAAACTTGAATCCGATATGCACACCCGGGCGCTCCGGATTCGTGATGACACCCGATCCCGGTTTGGCCTCGGGGAGCTTCTTGACCGCATTATCACCACCGGTATCGGAGTTGAACAAGAGATACTCTCCTATACTTCTGGACAGAAGCCAACTACGGATTTACAATGAAAAGCGTTATAACACGAGGAGGTGTTTTCATGGCTTTGGAAAAATCATCGCTTTCAAGGTTTGTGCTCCGTATCGCGCTGGCCTGTTTTCTGATTGTCGCGGGTATTTTGACGCTACAGCTCGATTCGGGGTTGCTTGGTAAGCTGCAGGCGGGTTTTGCAGGAAACGAGATCGCTTCGGCGATTCACAGCATTACCAAGGGTGATCTTGCGAATATCCTCATCATTCTGATGGGTATCCTGCAACTTGGCGCTGGAGTTTTCCTGATTCTCGGTTTCTTCATGAACGTTGGCTCATTCAACACCATGGTGCTTACCATTATCCTGATCATGTGGCTGGTTGTCATCTTCCTGGTCGATGTAATCGGCAAGGGCGGTCTTCTTGGCGGTGCGTTCAGGAACATGAACGCGTTCCTTTCCTTCCTCAAGGTGCTCTCGGCGCATCTGCTTGTTCTCGGCGCTATTCTTTCCGTAAAGGAATAAGGGCTGTACAAGAGGTTTTGAAAGCCGTCCCGGATCGGGACGGCTTTTTTTGTGTACTGCTGCCAAAATTGTTGGAAAAAATGCCCTGATTTCGTGCTGGTCTTTCCCGGGCAGATTTTTCGGGGTATAATCATTTGATGACGAAAGAAAAACTTGAAAAGATGCGCGCTGGAATCAGCGCGGAAATAGAGAAACTGACCGAGTCGATTGCTTATCTTGAGGGGGCGACGCAGCCGATTGAGCCGAGTGAGGCTATCGGCCGGATCACTCGTATGGAAGCAATTGGCGAGAAGAGTGTGAACGAGTCCATGCTTCGGGACACCTTGAACCGTCTTGAACGGCTCAAGAATGCGCTTTTGCGGATCGATGACGGAACGTACGGGATCTGTGTTCGGTGCAAAAAGGATATTCCCGCGGGCCGGCTTGAGGCGGTACCTGAAGCGTTGGTCTGTGTCCCCTGTGCGGAAAAGAAGAAACGATGATTGTTCCGGTTGCCTTGTACGGCCGGTATACAGATGTCCGCTCCCGGATGCGGAAGGTCGCGGAGAAGGTTGCGGCGGGGACGGGGGTTGGTGAGTCCTTTACCGACCGACGTGTGCTCGAGACGGGGACGCTTTCCTCCGGATATCTGAACCTCTTTACCCATCCCGACATTTCCATTGCCCAGTCACATTTTCATCTCACCCTGTTGCCTGCGGCGCTGCATGAACGGTTCGGGTCTCTGGATGGGCCCGAATGCGACGCGGTTTTTAGTGAACTGGTGTTGCTTTCCTGGGGGCCGCTTGTGTTCGCGGATGGAAAAGACGGCTTTCTTGCCGATTCCCTTGTTGCTGTACATACGGAACGGCGCCGGCGGTATTTCGCCGCGGTGCGTTCTTTTGCGCGCGGTTATGAGCGGG
>CAZVEL010000160.1:0-3629 GCA_964626305.1 uncultured Treponema sp.
CAGGATCGCCGCTATCGTAATGGAGTTGAACTCCATCCGGGTGAACACGATGAAGGCAACCATTATGAGCGCGTCGTGCATGATGGCGAGTACCGCACCGACCGCGAAATCCCAGCGGAACCGGATGGTCGCGTAGGCCATGATAAGCAACAGCGTGCCGAGCACCAGCCAGACAGCCTGGGAAGCCAGGGTTTTCGAGAACCGTGAGCCCACGAAATCGGTACCGATGAGGGCGATATTTTCACTACCGAAAGCATCGCTGAGGGCGGTAGAAAGACCTTCCCGGAGCGTCGCACTCGCGTTCGGGTCCGAACCGTCATCGCGGAGACGAATCTGGAATGCCTGATTTTCGGGTTTACCGAGCACCTGTACCGCTGCCGACGGGAACCGGGAGATTGCCTCCCGGACGTCCTCCGAGCTGATTCCTGCTGCACCTTCCGGAATATAGTGAAACCGGAAAGGCTGGGTAGTAAGCCGGGTACTGGAACCGGAATCCATAAAGAGTTTGGAAAGCGGATAGGATGAAGGAGCCGTCAGGGTTACCGCAACGCCAGGTATATCGGCAACAGCTCGTTCAAAGTCTCCAACAGTCTCATACTCGGTATACGGATACCGTACGGTTTCATTGTCAGAACCAATACCGGTTATAACAAGACTGACCGCTTGTGACGATTGTTCTACCGTAATGGACTTGCTTCCGTTATAGGTCAGTTCAACAGCAGGAGGAGCGATACGCACCTTCTCGATAAAACCAGCCTGGAAGTCGATACCGAGGTTGATACCGGCTGTCTGCAATCCGATCATTCCGCTGATGATGAATGCGACGCTCAACAGGGCCAACGGAAGGAACAGTTTGCTGAATTTGATTGTTTTTTTCATTACTTGATCCTCCAGCTGATAAGCAGGTTTTTCCGCTTGAGAGTCTCCGTTCCAAAGTCAAAAATGAGCCGTGAAACAAAGAGCGCGGTAAAGACCGACGAAGTTACACCAATGGCAAGACTGTAGGCAAAACCCCGGATCGGGCCGGTGCCAAGCTGCGATAGGAAAACAGCCGCAATAAAGGTGGTGATATTCGCGTCCATGATTGCCCAGAAGGCATGCGAGAATCCGGAGGCGACCGAGGCCTGACGTCCTTTCCTGAGCCGAAGTTCATCCTTGATACGTTCAAAGACAACAACGTTCGCATCTACCGCCATACCGATGGTAAGAATCATACCGGCAATACTCGGCAAGGTAAGCGTAAGATTGAGTGCAGAAAGAACACTGAAAAGAATATACAGGTTGAGGACCTGGGCAACCAGTGCATTGATACCCGCTCCCCGATAGTACAGGAGCATGAACAGGAGGACGGCGGCGAGACCGCAAACAAGCGCCCATATACCCTGATTGATTGATTCCTGCCCCATGCTCGCACCGATAACCTGCTGGTTTTCCAGCTCGAGCGGAACGCTGAGCCAGGCAGTACGCAGAACCGCACGAAGATTCTCGGCTTCATCCGCGGAGAAACCTGAAATCTGAACCGATCCGCCAGGGATGGGTTCATTGATTACCGCATTGGAACGGATTTTGTCATCGCTGACGATGGCAAGCCGTTTATTCACGTTGTTGGTGGTAAGGTCGGCAAAAATCTTTGCTCCTTCACCGTCAAGAATGAAGTTTACAACCGGACGGCCCATTTCATCTCTACGGCTTTCCGCACTCTGGATGTGCCGTCCTTCAAGGGCAGATTCCTTCTTTATGGCCAAAAATCCCACACGTTCATCAAGACCGTAGGAATCCTTGCGGTACAGCCCGAGAAGCCGGGTGTCCGACGGGATAATGGAGGGATCAAGAAGATTGTATTCAGCGTCAAATGTGGACGTGGGATTACGATTGTAGTAATCATTGAAAGCCTGGGTAGCGTCATCGTCCACCATGTGGAAAGCAAGCATGCCCCGCCCCATGATGATCGAGTTGATACGGTCCGAATCGGCATTCCCGGGAATTTCAATGTAAATACGATCTTCGCCCTGCTGACGAATTACCGGTTCGGAAAGACCGAAACGGTCGATACGGCTGTTGATAATCTCGAGCGCCTGTGCCATGGCTTCGGCGCGGAAAGCGCCCATGTCGTCAATGGATTCTTTCTGGCTCTCTGCGGCCTTGTCAAGATCGGCCTTGATAATGATGCTCATACCGCCGGAAAGGTCCAGTCCGAGTTTTACGGCACTTGCCTGGGTTTTCTTGATTTTGAGGATATGCTCGCGATACTGGTTTTCCAGAAGGAGAAGCACTTCCATCTCCGAGGAAAAGGCAGCTACGAGGGGTCGCGCAGTCCAGACTTCCGGAGTATCCTTCTTCATCGCGCGATAGCTTTTTTTCGCCTCAGCCACCAGTACATCATACTTTTGGGAAACAGGATCGGAGGAACCGTCTTTCGCCGCTTCCTTCAGTTCGCGCAAATCTGCCACGGCCATGTTCCGTGCATAATCCTTGATTCGTTCGCGGGATCCGAGCGCTAGCGCCTGATCTTCCGGCGGGGTTAGGTAATACCATTTTACTGAGGGCCACAGAAACGCAAAGCACACTGCGAGGACCACCAGAATAAGTATCAACCGGCTTCGTTTGCTCATAGTTCTACTCCAGATGTGTCACGGAAAAACGCCCTCCGGAAAGAGCGGCGTTTTTCTCATGTAGACGCTTTTATTTATTTGGTTTCGGATTCGTCCGAAGCGGCTTTGTTCCCCTTGCGGGAAAATCGGTCTTCTTTTTCGTTCTTTACAACGCTTGCAATACCGGTCCGGCTGAACTCGATCTTGCAGGAATCGTCAACCTTGATAATGACGGTCTGTTCCTTGGTTGAAGTTACCTCACCATGGATACCGCCAATGGTGATAACCTTGTCACCCTTTTTTACCGCGGAAATCATCCGTTCGGTTTCTTTTTGTTTCCTGTTCTGGGGACGGATAATGAAAAGGTAAAAGATTACGAAGACAAGACCGAAAGTCAGAATCGGCATGAAGACGGACCCCTGGGTTCCCGCCTGCAAAAACAACAGATTGTTCATATAAATACTTCCTTGGGACATTGATTAGTCTCCGGTTAAAGTACCATAGAGACGGAAATACCGTCAAGGTTAAAAAAAGGCGCCCGCGGTTGAACCGGGGCGCCGATTAAAATGAACGCGGAAGGTTTACAGAACAACAGCTTTTTGCACGGAAACCCGGGCAACTCCGAAAAGACGGGGCATGGTTTCCGCCGTGTATGATGAACCGGAAAGCCTGTTGTAGGCATCAGCCACGAGCTCCAGTTCCTCCGGATTGTCCGAATACAGCGCAGAAACAGTGGCAGCACGGAAAAATCCCGCACTGGCCAGCTCTGCCGTATTCATGGCTGCGTACTTCTTTTTCATCGATTTGTCCACAAGAGCGGCATTTCCATCGAATCCTATTGATGCTACAGCCTCTTCACGCGTTACCATGTGTTCAACTCCTCCGCTACGTGATTACAATTCCGAGAAATCTTCTTTACTCGCACCACACACCGGGCATACCCAGTCATCCGGCAGATCTTCAAAAGCGGTCCCTGGCTTGACCCCGTTATCGGGATCGCCCACTTCGGGATCATATTCGTAACCGCAAAGATCACAT
>CAZVEL010000161.1:0-6366 GCA_964626305.1 uncultured Treponema sp.
TTCAGGAAGTCGATGTCTTTGGTTGTACGGTAGGTTTGATTTTCAAGGAAGATTGTAAGAAGATATGCTCCCTTCAAGACGTAGCTGTTTCTGAATGAAGACTTACCGAGTCTGAAGAGAAAACGCTCCGCGACATATCGAGTCAGAAGTGACTGGAAATCTTCTTTGTTTTCCCTGCTATGGTTAAGCAGACGTGCCAGAACGGAAGCTGGATAATCTTTCTTGGGTTCTGTCATATCAGGCTCTCCATGTAAGGTTTCATCACTTTCTCCACCCGGCATATCCTTGCGAAGTGAAGAATCTCATCGACCGTTGTCCGCTTGTTCCGGATAACGTCCTTTAGAGCTTCGATAGCGACATCAAGGCCGATCTTGTTACGGTACTTGAAACAATCGGCAATTGTCTTGGCTATGGAGTATACCTTGATTTCACTATTTTCCAGTTGATGTGTTTCGATACCTTCAGTAAATGAAGCACTGGAGTAGCTTACTACTTTCATGGGTATAGTGACAGCAACCGGTATACGACCGGGCCGGGAAATAGCCATCCATACTTCAGACGGGTTTTGTGTACCTGTTTCATGGAAACTGAGGGCACTAAGGAGACATACTACTCCTTTCTTTACAATTTTTTGAGCTACAATGAGTGAATATTTTTCATCCGGCATGAAATGATACGATGAATAGAGCCCGCGGGAAACTCTTGTCATTTCGCCGGATTCCATCATCCTGCGAATGGTCTCCCTGTGCACCCCTGCGTCTGAAAGCTCTCTGGAACTAAGTATGGTGTTGTTGGATAGAAGTTGTCTTGCAATATCTTTCTGGGTTTCCATGTGACTAATTGTATACTATTATCTACAAATGTCAACGTATTGTCACAGTCTCGTTTGTAACGATCCTGCCTTGAAGAAGTCCGTCTGAGCAGGTAGTATCTGTTTCGAGCGGTTGCGGAGGGGAGAACTCCTGAAGCAAAGGTTCTTGAGACGTATCCTGAGTATCTGAAGGAGAAAACGGAAATGGAATCTCAGGCGCAATCAACGCTATACAAATTTCTGTCATTGCCTTCAGAGGATCGAAATAAGTATCTGATGGCCGCAGCCGAGTCTGCCGCCGGTTTATATGAAGATGGCGGGCTGCTTGCTGAATTTGATGCCGTTGATGATGTGGAAGAATATGACTAGTCCTCAACGGGGAGAAACTTGATGAAGTCTGCGCTGCCGTACAGATGTGTATAGGCGCTATCTAGTACATATCAGTTCATCTATCTTTTCGCATTGTGCCGTGTTACCCTGCCATCTTCTTGAATGTAAGCAGTTTGTTCCGGTAATACTCATACTGCTTCCGCCGCCCGTCAATCTCCGCCGGCAACCCAACAGAAATATCATTCACCAACGCATCAAAGCTGTCCAGAATAGAAACAATCCGAACTTGCTCAGAGAGGGGAGGGATGGGGATGGATAACGTTTTGATAATATCTGCGTTTAAGTTGCTTACAGAACCACTATTAATTTTACTTTCCCAGTAATTCTGTACAATTTTCGAAGAAAGATAATGATAAAGATAATCCGGATTTAATTTGCTTTCAAAATTACTAATTGATGCCCATCCATCATGAATGGCTCCGTTTATTCCAAGTATATAGGGTCTTCCAAAACTCATTGAATTAGATATGATAAAATTACCTTTATTCAAAATACGAGATTTTTTAGCCCCTTCAGGAGTAATTTTTTGAGCTGTCTTGGTTACATACTTTGAACCGGAGGAAGTATCACCTATTCTAATCCACGGGACCCCACCTTCATCATCAGTTATATATTTCGATATAGGTCTTGGTGATGCTCCTCTTTGTATTTTTGCCACTTCCCCCAGTGTCTTCCATTCTACCTCGTCGCCGAAGGTCAGGAGTTCGTCCCGGTAATATTCGTACTGTTTTTTCCGGGCCTCCAGCTCCGCCTCCAGCTCCGCCTCCAGCTCCGCCTCCAGCTCCGTAAAGGTATCCAGTATTTTCACAATCTCTTCCTGAATTGTGAGCGGGGGGACGGGGATGGTGTATGCAAGAATCCTTTGTTGATTAACACGGATAACTTTCGTTCCCTGAGCAAACCGCTTCTTGTATGACTTAAAATCATCCGTACTTAAAATGTATGTAAGAAATTTCGTATCTTGATTATGCTGAAATGCAAACATGTCCCCGCTAATGCAAATTTCATCGCCAAGCCAACCAAGTGGAGTACAAATATCTTCAATATTCTCACTTACACCGGAAATTAGAACATCACCATGTTTCGCTTTCTTGAACTTCGCTGCCTTATCCTCAGACACAAATGATTTTGTCTTGTCGGCAAAAAGGTCATAATATGTGTATATCTGACCATAATGAATGCAGCCAACGCCTTGCTCAACAAAATCCTTTTTTTGCAGACCATTTCCTCTTATTAATGTGCCAATCTCCCCCAGCTCTTTATACTCCACTCCATTCGGGCAGAGTTTTGCTATGAGGCGGTCGATTTTGTTCATATTTTTTGTCATGTATTGCCTCTTTGCTCGGATTTGCACAGATCAAGCTTGGTCTGCATGGCCAGCCAGCTCTCGGATGAGGTATTGGTTGCCCTGGCGATACGGACCGCCATGTCAGGACTGAGAGACGCCTTTTCGTTAAGGAATTCGGACAACGCCTTGCGGGTAACACTCAAATCCCTGGCGGCGTCAGTAACGGATATACCCAACGGAACAAGAACAGCTTCCTTCAAGACAACACCGGGATGAACCGGCTTTCTTTTTATATTCATCACCTCTCCCCCTCAAGGTCTGCGACGATTTTGTCTATGATTCTTTCTTCCCTTTGATTTCTATCGCTGCCTTTTTTAGAACTTCCAGATAATCACGCTCAACAGGACTTATTGCTTCACTCCGATATTTTTTGTATTCTGCTTTAGCCTTCTTTATTGCCGCCTCATGACTCACAGAACCGGCACCATCAAGAACCTTACCATCAAACATCTGAATAAGCTTGTCCAGCTGAACAATCCAATCATGCATTTTCATCGGTTTACGATCCATGACTCGTAACTCCGCAAGATCAAAAAAAGCTGAAACGATATTATTAAGACGCTTTAACTCATCAGAAGCCAGATAATTCTTGGCAATACCGATATCCTTCCGGGCAACTTGACCCCCGGAAAAAGTAAGAAGCCCCATGAATGGTTTGCCCGCGTCAGCACGCATCTCTATAATTTCTGCCGCAGTATGCCCATGCGCCGCATAATGCAACTTATTTTGGACAATCTTGAAAAACTCAATAGATTCCCTGGATTTCGGATCGTAGTCCACACTTGTCGCATAGAGATCAAGAATTTGACGATATAAAAGCATTTCACTACTGCGAATATCACGAATACGATCAAGCAGTTCTATCCAGTAGTTTCCGCCTCCTGAGCCTTTCAGACGCTCATCATCCAGAGCGAAGCCCTTGATAATGAATTCCCTCAAAATCCGGGTAGCCCATATTCTGAACAACGTTGCCTTTTTTGAGTTGACCCGGTATCCGACAGCAATAATGGCGTCCAGATTATAGAACCTGGTTTTATATCTTTTCCCGTCGGACGCAGTTGTCGAGGATTCCTCGACAACTGCAGCTTCTTCAAGTTCACCCTCCCTGAAAATATTCTTGAGATGAAGAGAAATATTATCTACGCTGCACTCAAAAAGCTTTGCCATCTTTTTCTGTGTTAACCAGGCTGTTTCCCCTTCAATACGTACGTCTATTGCCGTCTTACCTGACCCTGTTTCGTAAATAGCTATTTGTTCTTCCCGATCATCCATCCTCATCACCTTTCCCCCTCAAGGTCTGCGACGATTTTGTCTATGGACTTTCGCAAGGAGTTCTGGCGGGCGACTATTTCTTTTATCTCCGCGTTGAGCTTGGTAATGTCGACGACCTCCCGGGTGTCCTTTTGCATCACGTAACTCGACACCGCGATGTTGTAATCGTTCTCGCCGATCTCGCCGTTGCCGACCAGCGCCGCGAAATGATCGATGCTTTCGCGCTTTTTGAACGCTTTAAGGATTTTGTCACGATTAGCGTCGCTCAACTTGTTCTTGTTGCCCCCGCGCACAAACTCCGCCGACGCATCGATAAAGAGGACCTTGTTGTCCTTCTTGCTCTTTTTAAGAACGATGACACACGTCGCGATAGTCGTACCAAAAAACAAATCCGGCGGCAGCTGAATAACACAATCGATATAATTGTTGTCCACCAGATACTTGCGGATCTTCTGCTCCGCGCCGCCCCGGTAGAGGACCCCCGGAAACTCGACGATGGCCGCCGTACCGCTTGTGGAAAGCCAGGACAACATGTGCATGGTAAAGGCAAGGTCCGCCTTACTCTTGGGCGCCAGGACCCCCGCCGGAGAAAAACGCGGATCGTTTATAAGAAGCGGATTCGCATCGCCCTCCCAGCGGATGGAATACGGCGGATTGGACACAATCGCATCAAAGGGCTCATCATCCCAGTGCTTTGCATCGGTGAGCGTGTCGCCATGAGCAATATCAAAATGGTTGTAATTGATGTCGTGCAGGAACATGTTGATGCGACAAAGATTGTATGTGGTCAGGTTTATCTCCTGCCCGAAAAACCCGATACGCACATTTTCCTTGCCGAGAATTTTTGCGAACTTCAAAAGGAGGGAGCCTGAACCGCAGGCCGGGTCATAGACCTTGTTCACCTGCTTTTTCCCCACCGTTGCAATGGATGCAAGGAGCTCGCTCACTTCCTGGGGCGTAAAAAACTCACCCCCGCTTTTGCCCGCGCTCGAAGCATACATGGTCATGAGAAACTCGTAGGCGTCGCCAAAGGCGTCTATGGTGTGGTCGGTATAGGTGCCGAGCTTGAGACCGCCAATCGCTTCCAGCAGTTTGACCAGTTTCTGGTTCCGCCTCTCTACCGTATTCCCGAGCTTGCTCGAATTTACGTCCAGATCGTCAAAGAGGCCCTTCAGGTCGCTTTCGCTTTCAAAGCCCTTGGCGGACGCTTCGATGTGGCGGAATACCCGGGCCAGGGTTTCGTTCAGGTTTGTGTCGTTCTTCGCCTTTTTGCACACATTGACGAAGAGCTCGCTCGGCAGAATGTAAAATCCTTTTTCCTTGACGGTCTCGACACGGCCGTATTCGGCTTCCTTGTTCGTAAGAGTCGCGTAGTCAAAATCGGGATTGGTCCGGCGTTCGTCGGCATTGATGTAGTTTGTCAGGTTCTCGCTGATAAAGCGGTAAAAAAGCATGCCGAGCACATACTGCTTGAAATCCCACCCGTCCACACTCCCGCGGAGGTCATTCGCAATCTGCCAGATGGCACGATGCAGCTCAGATCGTTCCTGTTCTTTTGTGGTAGTACCGTTTTGTGCCATAAGTTATCTCCGTTATTGGTGGAAACAGTATACCGCATTTTGGGAATGTTATGGGTGCCCTGCTTGGTTTTTTAATCTTCCTGTCTGCGTATATTCGATTCTGGTACATCGTGAAGATTGATTGAAGAACTTGTTGATGTTGTTGGAAGATCTTTTCCGCAGTATTTACATACAATTGCTTCACGCTTGATCATTTCTGCGCAATATGGACATTTCTTCAATCCTTCGTCATTGGCCTGCCGGTACTCAACAGCCCGGTTATCTACCTTCAATAACAGAGCATGGGGAAGGGCTATGATAAAAAGTAGCGCTCCGTAAATCCACCACCCAACGAAACTTCTTCCTTTGTTCCGGGCTATAGCAGCTGGAATCAATCCGATCAATACTGCAAGAATAAATACTTCCATGGTTTTCTCCCTTTATATTGGATTTTAATTACCTTATTCAACCTCGTAGTCTTCGTTCAGTGTATCGCAGTATTTGCAATATCGTGCTGATTTATCAATTACTTTTTGGCAGTTCCTGCAAACCGTTTGCTTGTCTGTTAGCTCGCTTTTAGTGTTTTCTGTCGTTGTCTGTTTTTCCTTGCAGGACAGTTCGTTGGTGATACAGATGAATCCGGTGCAGGTGAAGACAACACCGAAACCATAGACCATATACTGTACAATCTGTTGCATAACCGCGTTGGGCGTCATGCTGTATCCGAAAGAGAATACAATAAATGCGATAATCACGCTGATTATTCCAAGTACCATACTTGTACCTCCATTATAAAAGAATACTCCCACCCTGTCCCAAAATTTGCAACACATTACTGAAGAGATAGGAAATGTTTGTTACATCATAGTTTTGCTCAATCTTATACATATATCACTAGTGTCCAAGATAAATAGGTCTTTTTAAAAGTCTGATTTCCATGGTATATTTTTGTTACTACGCAAATCCATACCACAAAAGGAAATCAG